>NZ_JBEZEB010000021.1:0-139135 GCF_040648615.1 Catellatospora sp. NPDC049111
TGATCGTGAAGTACGGCTCCACCAGCGCCGAGTAGTTCGCCGTGTTGGTGATGAAACCGTGCACGTTGTTGACCGTGCTGCCCTCGGCGACCGCGGCCTCCTTGAGCTTCTGCGCGGTCGGGCCGAAGTTGGTGTCCCAGCCGATCCAGCCGTGGTGGGCCGAGTCGATGTAGTTGTACACGTTCGAGATCGCGCCCAGCTTGGCCAGCGCGTACCCGACGCCCTTGACGTAGCCGCCGTTGGAGTTCATCGTCGCGCACTTGGCGATGTTCGTGTTCGTCACCAGGTTCGGCAGCGAGTCGATCTCGATGATCGCCACGATCCGCAGCGGCGCGTACTTGCTCTGACCCATGATCGCCGCGATCGGGTCGATGTACTCCGACTTGTACCGGGGCAGCTCGTCCACGCCCAGCTCACCGTTGGACGCCAACGCCGAGCAGTCACGCCCGGGCAGGTTGTAGATCACGAACTGCACCGTCAGCGGCCCGGACCCGGCGTTGTACTGCCGCAGCGCCTCGTCGAGGTGGTCGGCCAGACCCATCGACCCGTTCGAGCTGCTGCCCGACGTGCCCGCGATCGCCGCGATCCGGTCCAGCCACACCGCGGTCGAGATGTTGGAGACCCGGCTGCCACCCGACACCGACGCCGCCTTCGCGCTCCACTCCGGGTTCACGTAACCACGCGCCCCCACGTACGGGTTGTCGGCCTTGCCGCTCTGCGTGATGTCGTTGTCGATCTCGGTCACGGCCAGCGAGGCGCCGGTGTAACCCGAGGCGGAGGCCGCCACGGTCGCGGTGCCGTGGGTCTGGTCGCTGTCCTCGGCGGCGGCGATGGCGACGCTCACGCCGGCGACCGCGTTCGACGGGGTCAGCGTGACCGACGACGGCGCGGTGATGCTGGTGTCGCCGCTGCGGGCCAGGGCGACCGTCACGTTCGAGGTCGGCGCGGCGCTCAGCTTGACGGTGACCGACGAGCTGCTGCCCTCGGCGACGCTCACCGACGACGGCGTGATGATGATCGAGCGGGCCTGCGGGCTCGGGCTGGTGCTCGGGCTCGGCTGGGTGCTCGGGCTCGGGCTGGTGCTCGGGCCGGTGCTCGGCGTCGGGGTCACGCCTCCCGTGGTGCAGGTGGTGTTGTTCAGCGTGAACGCGGTCGGCTTGGTGTTGACCCCGCTCCAGCGGCCGTTGAAGCCGATGCTGGTCGACGCGCCCGTGCCGAGCGTGCCGTTGTAGGACAGGCTGGTGCCCGTGATGTTGGCGCCCGACTGCGACCAGGTGGCCGACCAGCCGGGGGCGGTCAGCGTCTGTCCGGACGGGAACGCGAACTTCAGCGACCAGCTGGTGATCGGGTCGCCGGTGTTCTTGACGGTGATGGACGCGGTGAAGCCGCCGCTGCCGGGGGCCTCGGTCCAGTCGTTGGAGGTGTACGTGATGTCACAACCGGGCGCGGCGTGCGCGATCGCCGCGGGGAGCGTGACAAGGCCGGCGACCACGAGGGCGCTCGCACCGGTCAGCGCGACTACCTTGCGCCTTCCGGACAGCCTGATCGGGAATCTCATTGCCTTCTCCTTGGGCCGTGTCCGGATCCCCGGGCAGGGGTCCGGTGTGGACGCCGCAGAGACGGCCGAAAGCAGGGCCGCGCCGAGACGCCACGGAGGTGGTGCGGGGTGCCCTGCCCGGCGGGCGGAACTGAAGGTGAACGCAGACGACCGGAACGCGGTCCGTGACAACGCCGTCCCGGTGTGACACCGGGTGCCCTCGGCGATGAAATCGCGTGTGCTCCCTACGCGAGTGCGGTCATCGTCGCACACGAAACAAGCACGACACAACACCATGTGTCTATGCGTTGACCAGCGGTGAAAGTTTCAGTCGCGGTGGTTGAGCACTGCCGAGATCAGGCGTACGACGTCGCTGTGCAGCGCCGCGAACCGGCCCTCGACGTCCTCGCCGGCCGACCCGGTGTACGGGTCGATCGCGTGCAGCAGCAGCTCGTTGATGCCGCCGACGATGGCCAGCGCCTGCCCCTGCGACAGCGGCCGAAGGTCGGGATCGCTGAGCCGGCCGACCTCGACGAGGTCCACCAGGGTGCCCGCGAAACGCTGCAACGTCAGCTGGCGCAGCGTGAACGCGCGGTGCCCGGCCGCCTGCACCTCGATCAGCATGGTCCGGGTGAACGCCGGCATGGTCTCCAGCGCGCCGAGGTAGGCCGCCGCGCCGTCGCTGATCCGCTCCGGCCACGGCTGGTCGCCGGAGGCCGCGGCCCGGATGATCAGCATCAGCCGGTCGCAGACGTGTTCGTAGAGCGCCATCAGGCACTCTTCCTTGGCGGCGAAGTGCTCGTAGAAGGTGCGTTTGGAGACCCGGGCCAGCGCCACGATGTCGGCGATGGTGGTCGATGCGTAGCCCTTCTCGGCGACGCACGCCGCGAGTGCCGTGGTCAGGTCACGGCGGACCGATTCGGGCGTCCGGGTGGGGGCGGCCATGGCTCCTCCGCTGGTCGGGGCGAGTCAGGGTCGAATGGGAGCAGACTGTACCGGTGGCTCGTGACGATTTCGGGCCTTCCCCGCCCTGTTACCCGGTGGTAATTTCTCGGGCGAGGGATGGTACCCGTCGGTACCACGGAGGAGGTCACCCGTGAGCAGCGCGGATCGCCATACCCGCATCGCGATCATCGGGGCCGGGTTCGGCGGGATCGGCGCGGCGATCCGACTGCGCGGCGCGGGCCACCGGGACTTCCTGGTCTTCGACCGGGGCGACGAGGTCGGCGGGACCTGGCGGGACAACTCCTATCCGGGCTGCGCCTGCGACGTGCCCTCGCACATGTACTCCTTCTCCTTCGCCCGCAACCCGGGCTGGAGCCGCAGCTTCTCGCCGCAGCCGGAGATCTGGGCCTACCTGCGCCGCTGCGCCGACGAGCACGGCGTACGCCCGCACCTGCGGCTCGGGCACGAGGTGCACGCCGCCGCCTGGGACTCCGGCGCACGGCTGTGGCGGATCGACACCTCGCACGGGGCGTACACGGCGCAGGTGCTCGTCGCGGCGGGCGGGCCGCTCACCGAACCATCCATCCCGGACCTGCCGGGCCTGGCGGACTTCGGCGGCGAGACGTTCCACTCGGCGCGCTGGCGGCACGACCTCGACCTGGCCGGGCGGCGGGTCGCCGTCATCGGCACCGGGGCGTCGGCGATCCAGTTCGTGCCGCAGATCGCGCCGCGGGTCGGCGCACTGACGCTGTTCCAGCGCACGCCCGCCTGGGTGCTGCCGCGCCGCGACCGGCACATCAGCGCCGTCGAGCGCCGGCTGTTCCGCTCCGCGCCGTTCACCCACTGGCTGCTGCGGGCCGGGGTGTACTGGGGACGCGAGCTGCAGGCCACCGCGTTCCTGCGCCCGGCGCTGATGCGGTTCGGCCAGGCCATGGCCCGCCGCCACCTGCGCCGGTCGGTCGCCGACCCGGTGCTTCGCGAGCGGCTCACCCCCTCGTACACGATGGGTTGCAAGCGGGTCCTGCTGTCGAACGACTTCTATCCGGCGCTGGACCGCGCCAACGTGGACCTGGTGACCGAGCCGATCACCCGGGTCACGGTCGGTGGCGTGGTCACCGCGGACGGGCACGAGCACCCTGCCGACACGATCGTGTTCGGCACCGGGTTCCACGTCACCGACCTGCCGATGGCGCGGACGATCCGGGGCGCCGACGGACGCACGCTGGCCGAGCACTGGGCGGGCGGCATGTCCGCCTTCCGCGGCATCGCGGTCGCCGGCTTCCCGAACCTGTTCCTGCTGCTCGGCCCGAACACCGGGCTCGGCCACAACTCGGTCGTCTTCATGATCGAGTGCCAGCTCACGTACCTGCTGGGCGCGCTGCGCCACCTCGACACGGCGGGCGTCGCCGCGATCGAGCCCCGGCCGGACGCGCAGCGGGCCTACAACGCCGCACTGGACCGCGCGATGGACGGCACCGTGTGGACCAGCGGCGGCTGCCGCAGCTGGTATCTCGACGCCGACGGCCGCAACTCCACCCTGTGGCCCGGCTACACCTGGTCGTACTGGCTGCGTACACGCCGCTTCGACGCCGCCGCCTACCGGCCCGTGCCGGCCCGCACCCCCGCCGACGAGGAGGCCCGATGAACGAGCTTTGCGAGGAGCGGGCATGAGACGACCGCTGCGCGACCAGGTCGTGCTCATCACCGGTGCGGCCCGGGGCATCGGCGCGCACACCGCCCGCCTGGCCGTCGCGCGCGGGGCCAGGCTGTCGCTGGTCGGACTCGAACCGGACCGGCTGCGCGGGCTGGCCGGCGAACTCGACGGTGCGGCCTGGTTCGAAGCCGACGTCACCGACTCGGCAGCGCTCGAGGCGGCCGTCGCCGGGACGCTGCGACGGTTCGGGCGCATCGACTGCGTGATCGCCAACGCGGGCATCGCGGGCCTGGGCACCGTCGCGACCGGTGACGTCGAGGCGCTGGCCCGCACCGTCGAGGTGAACCTGATCGGGGTGATGCGCACGGCGGCTGCCACGGCCGCGCCGGTCATCGCCGCCCGCGGCTACTACCTGCTGGTCTCGTCGACGGCGGCGTTCACCGCGCTGCCGGGCATGTCGGCGTACTGCGCCGCGAAGGCCGGGGTGGAGCACTTCGGCAACGCGCTGCGGCTGGAGCTGGCCCATCACGGCGTCGCCGTCGGCACGGCACACCCGGGCTGGGTGGACACCGACCTGGTCCGCGACGCCAAGGACGACCTGCCGTCGTTCCGGGCCGCGTTCGGCAGCCTGCCCTGGCCGGTCGGGTCGACCAGCTCCGTCGAGCGGTGCGCGCGGGCGTTCGTCCACGGCGTCGAGCACCGGCGCAGGCGCGTCTACGTGCCGCGGGCCATCGCCGGGGTGCAGTTGCTGCGCACCGTGGTGAACAGCGCGTTCAGCGACCGCCTGGTGGGGCGGCGGTCGCGGTCGCTGGTGCCGCAGCTGGAGCAGGAGGTGGAGGCCCTGGGCAGGTCCTTCGGCGCGCACAGCGCGGAGACCGTGCGAGGGGACGCGCGATGAGCGGACTCGGGCCTGCCGCCGACGAGCGCAGCGAGGAGAGGGCATGACCATCGAAGTGGCGTACGAGCGCCGCGGCGCGGGCGAGCCCCTGGTGCTGATCCACGGCATCGGCCACCACTGGCGGGCCTGGGAGCCGGTGCTCGACCGGCTGGCCGAGCAGCACGACGTGATCGCCATCGACCTGCCCGGCTTCGGGCGCTCGCCGGTGCCGTCCGGCGGGATGCCCACCGACATGCCGCAGACCGTCGCCGCCGTCGCATTGTGGCTCGGCGAGCAGGGGCTGCACCGCCCGCACGTGGCCGGCAACAGTCTCGGCGGCGCGATCGCCCTCGAACTGGCCGCCGCCGGGGTGGTCGCCTCGGCGACGGCGATCTCCCCGGCGGGTTTCTGGACGCGCCGGCACCTGCGGTACGCCCTGACGGTGCTGACCGTGATGCGCTGGGGCACGCTGCTGCCGCAGCCGGTGGTGCGGGCCAACATGCGGCCCTCCCGTACTCGGGCGCTCGCGTTCGCGATGCTGATGCGCCACCCCGGCCGGCTCGACGCCGAACGCGCGGTCGCCGACGCCCTGGCGCTGCGCGGCGCGGCCGGTTTCCGGCCGGTCGCGCGAGCCGCCGCCCGCGGCTACGAGTTCCGCGGCGCACCGTCCGTGCCGGTGACCGTGGCCTGGGGCGACCGTGACCGGATCCTGCTGCCGCGCCAGGCCGGGACCGCCCGCGAACGGCTGCCGCAGGCCCGGCACGTGACCCTGCCCGGCTGCGGCCACGTGCCGATGAGCGACGACCCGGCCCTGCTCGCCGAAGTCATCATCGCCACCACCGCCACCCGCAACGGCTGACCGCCACCAAGCCGCGACCGGCGCTGCTCAACTGCGCCCGGCAGTTAGGAAGGGCACCTTCTACATCGCATAGCGATGGGAAGGTGCCCTTCCTTCGCTCGGGGCGGGTCAGGCGGCGAAGTCGAGGACGACTTTGATGTCGTCGGGTTGGTTTTCGAGGGCGGTGGCGTAGTCGGCGGCGGGGACGCGGCGGGTGATCAGGGCCGAGAGCCAGTCGGGGTCGGCGGACCGCAGGGCGTGGGCTGCCTCCTGCCAGTGGCGCAGGTTGGCGTTGACCGAGCCGAAGACGACGTTGTTCTCCAGGACCATGTCGCGGTTGAGGCCGCCGAGGTCGAGCGACAGTTTGCGGCCGCCGCTGGAGACGCCGGTGAGGCAGACCGTGCCGTTCGGGCCGACCTGGTCGATGACCTGTGCGATGACCGGCGGCGCGCCGGTGCACTCCAGGACCAGGTCGGGTTCGAAGTCCAGGTCGCAGACCTGGCCGGTGTGGTAGGTCGCGCCGAGACCGGCGACCAGGTCGGGTTTGGGGCCGTCGGTGGAGCGGTCGAGCACGTGCACCTCCAGGTCGCGCTGGCGGCCCATCAGCGCGGCCAGCAGGCCGATCGGGCCGGCGCCGGTGACCAGCACGGTTCTGGGCTCGTACCGGGCGCGCAGGCCGATGCGCTCGATGTGCTCCCAGGCCTTGGCGACCACGCTGGTCGGCTCCAGCAGCATGCCCACCTCCAGCAGCGAGGCGTCCAGGCCGACCGCGAAGTCGGGCTCGACGCGCCACCGCTCCCGGGCGAAGCCGTGCCGCTCCTTGATGCCGCACTCCACGTACCGGCCGTTGCGGCACATGTCCCACTCACCGACCAGGCAGTTGACGCAGGGCACCGGGTCGGGCCGGCGCACGATGCCGGCCACGAGGTCACCCGGCTGCCAGCGGCCGGAGTCGTCGGAGATGACCCGGCCCAGCGACTCGTGCCCGATCACCAGGCGGTTGTCCGGGCCAGGCGCGGTGCCGTACTCCGCCGCGATGATCTCGCGGTCGGTGCCGCACACGCCCACCGCGAGCGCCTGCACCAGCACCTGCCCCTCGGACTCGTCCGGTTCGGGCAGGTCGTCGACGTACCGAGCCGAGCCCGGGCGTCCCGCCTCGACGATCAAACCTCGCATAGCCGTCACCCTAGGCTCGTCGCTGTCGCTGCGGCGGGCATTCGCCCGCCGACCCGGCCGTGTCCCCGATGCCCGGCTTGCCGGGTGTATCGGCCAGCGGCAGACGCCACTACTCGCACGTGCGACAACACCCCGCGTAGTGCATCCTTTACGGCATGTCCACGGACCGCGCCCCCTTCGCCTACCCGCCCGCCGCCCGGCTGAACCTCGTGGAGCAGATCCACGGCCACCGGATCGCCGACCCCTACCGCTGGCTGGAGGACCCCGCCGACCCGGACACCACGGCCTGGTCGCAGGCGCAGGACGAGCTGCTGGCCGAGCACCGGGCCGGCTGGTCCGAACGTGCGGCGTTGCGCGACCGGCTGGCGCAGCTGCTGGCCGTCGGCGCGGTGACGGCCCCCGTCTGGTATGGCGAGCGCGGCTTCTTCCAGCGGCGCGCCGCCGCGCAGGACCACGCGGTGCTGCTGGTCATCGAGCCGGACGGCGCCGAGCGGGTGCTGCTCGACCCGAACGCCGCCGACCCGACCGGCGCGACGACGCTGGACTGGTACTACCCGTCGCCGGAGGGCACGCTGCTGGCGTACGCGATGTCGGTGGGCGGCACCGAGGAGCCGCTGCTGCGGGTGCTGGACGTGGCCACCGGCGCGGTCGTGGACGGGCCGATCGACCGGATGCGGCACACCGCCATCGCCTGGCTGCCCGGCGGCGAGGCGTTCTACTACTCGCGCTTCCTCGCCCCCGGCGCGGTCGAGGGCGACGACCCGAAGCTGCACCGCCGGGTCTACCTGCACCGGCTCGGCACCGACCCGGACACCGACCCGCTGATCCTCGGCGACGGCTCGCCCCGCGGCCGCTACTTCATGCCGCGCGTGTCCCGGGACGGCCGCTGGCTCACCATCAGCGAGACCCAGGGCACCGACCCGCGCAACGACCTGTGGCTGGCCGACCTGTCGGCGAGCCCGCCGGACGCGCCCGCGCTGAGCGCCGTGCAGCAGGGCGTCGACGCGATGACCCACGCGCACTTCCACGACGGCCAGGTCTACCTGCAGACCAACCGCGACGCGCCAAGGTGGCGGCTGTGCGTGGCCGACCCGGCCGACCTCGCGTACCCGAACTGGCGTGAGCTGATCGCCGAGGACCCCGGGGCGGTGCTGGAGGACTACGAGATCCTCGACGGCCCCGCGCTGCAGACGCCGGTGCTGCTGGTGGCGACGACCCGGCACGCGCTCAGCGAGCTGACCGTGCACGAGCTGCACACCGGCGAGGAGGTCGCCAAGGTGGCGCTGCCCGGGGTGGGCAGCCTCGGCCCGCTCACGTCCCGCCGCGACGGCGGCCACGAGGCCTGGTTCAGCTACGGCGACCACACCACGCCCGGCACCGTGCACCGCTTCGACGCCCGGGACAACACGGTCGGCCTGTGGGCCCGCCCGCCGGGCGCGGCCGCGGTCGGCGACGTGGTCACCGAGCAGGTCACCTACACCTCCGCCGACGGCACCGACGTGCGCATGTTCGTGGTCGCGCCCGGCGCGCCCGCCACCGGCCCGCGGCCCACGCTGCTGTACGGCTACGGCGGCTTCAACATCTCGCTGACCCCCTGGTACTCGCCGATGGCCATCGCCTGGGCGGAGGCCGGCGGGGTGTGGGCGGTGGCGAACCTGCGCGGCGGCGGCGAGGAGGGCGAGCAGTGGCACCGCGACGGCATGCTGGCCCGCAAGCAGAACGTCTTCGACGACTTCCACGCCGCCGCGGACTGGCTGGTCGCCTCCGGCACCACCACGCCGGGGCAGCTGGCGGTCATGGGCGGCTCCAACGGCGGCCTGCTCGTCGGGGCGGCGCTGACCCAGCGGCCGCAGGCGTACGCCGCGGTGGTCTGCTCCGCCCCCCTGCTGGACATGGTCCGCTACGAGCTGTTCGGCCTCGGCTCGACCTGGGCCGGGGAGTACGGCACCGCCGACGACCCGGAGCAGCTCGGCTGGCTGCTGTCGTACTCGCCGTACCACCACGTGCACGAGGGCACGGAGTATCCGGCGGTGCTGTTCACCGTGTTCGACGGCGACAGCCGGGTGGACCCGCTGCACGCCCGCAAGCTCGCGGCCGCGCTGCAGCACGCGACGACCAGTGGACGGCCGGTGCTGCTGCGCCGGGAGGGCGACGTCGGGCACGGCAACCGGTCGGTGTCGCGCACCCTGGACCTGTGCGCGGACGAGCTGGCATTCCTGACGGCGTACACCCGCCGGCCCTGACGGCCGACCGCGGGACGGCGGGCGATCTCTACGATCGGATCATGCCGCTCACGCTGCCGACCCATCCCGTCGCCGTCGTCCCGCTCAAGCTGTGGCGTCCCCGCTGGTTCGACGGTGTCGCGCTGGTGATCGGCACGGTCGCGCCCGACCTCGCCTTCGCCGCCGACGGTTACGGCGTGACGATCCACAGCCACGCGTGGCACGCGCCCCTGTGGTGGGCGCTGCCGCTGGCCGTCGTCGGCACCCGTTTGGTCCGGTGGTCCGCGCCGGCGATCGCCGCACACCTGCCCGCCGGCCGGCCTCTGGCCCTGCGCGACTACGGCGCGCTGGGCCTGGCACGGCACCACTGGCTGGTCACCGCGACCTCGGCGCTCATCGGTGCGCTCTGCCACATCGGCTGGGACGCGCTGACCCATCCGACCGTCGACGGCGGCCGGGTCCTCCTCCCCTTCCTGCATCGCCAGGCGTGGCCGGGCATGCCGTGGTGGGAGCTGCTGTCCATCGGCTCCAACCTGGCCGGTTTGGCGGCCGCCACGGCGCTGATGTTCCACATCGGCCGGGCCCGCCTGCTGCGGCGCTGGTACGGGCCGGCACCGATGGCGGACGCGCCACGGCTGGTCCTGTTCTGGTCCGTGGCGGCCGTGGTGTTCGCGCTCGGCCTGGGCTCGCTGCCGTTGCACCCGGTGCGGCTCGTGGGCGATCAGGCCGTGCGGGTGCTGCTGTTCGCGGCGTCGGCGCTGCTCGCGGGTGCCGCAGCGGTACAGGCGCGCGCCGCCGTCCGGCCGCGCGGGCCCTCAGGACGACCTGCGTCGCCGGCGGGGCAACAGTCAGCGCTGACGCCGGGGATCCACGGCCAGGATCATGCACTCCCAGGTTTCGTCCCGGCGGCCGATGGAGTCGAACGGCGAGCCGGGGCCGTCCCACTGGCTGAGCAGCGCCGGACCGCCGTGCCGCCGGATGTCCTCGTGCCGCGAGACCTGGCCTGAGCACCAGGCCAGGTCGTCGCCGGCGGCGTACAGAGCGCGCGATGTGCCCGACCAGAACAGCGTGGACCCGTGCTCCGCCACGGCGAGCATCGGCCGGTCCCAGCTCCGCTCGACGACCGGCTCCCGTGGCGACGGGACGCTCACCAGGGCGGACCGGCCGGCGCGGGTGCCACCCCCGAGCCGGGCGCGCAGGGCGGTCCAGTGCGCCGGCCGCAGGCCCACGTCGCCACGCAGGATCAGCAGGTCGGCGAGGCCCTGTTCCTGGGACCACATCTCGGCGTAATCGTCGCGCGGGTTGCGCCGCAGCGGCACGTACACGGCGGAGTGCGGGCTCACCGCGGCGAACCGGAACAGCGCGCCGAGCCGCCACAGGTCCGCGCGGGACGCCGTCAGCGCGCCCGTGTGCTGCCAGAGCAGGAGGGTCTGGTGGGTGTCGCGCAGCGGCGGGTCCGGCACCACGACCCGGCGCAGCCCGGTCCGGCCTGGCAGCGCGTGCACGCGTACCCGCAATGCCGTCCGCCTACGCCGCATCTGTCCCCCGTCGTGCCGCCGCGCACACCCGGTGCTCGCAGCGCCCCCATGGTATTGCCGGGCCGTGCTAGAAAATGCCGTGCCCACCACCCCTGAGACACACCTGCAGCTCGCGCTCATGGCCTCGCGCCGGGTGCGGCAGTACCAGTCGGCCGCCAACGGCATCGCCGCGCTCGGCTTCGGCGGCACCGTGCTGCTGTGCGCGGCGGCGGCCACCGTCACGCAGCCCTTCCCGGGCGAATTCGTCCTGGCCGACCGGCTGGCCATCCTGATGTTCCTGGCCTCGGTGCTGAGCGCGCTGAGCGCCATCGGCGTCAACCACGCCCGAGCGTGGACGCGGTTCTACCACGCCGAATCGGAGGGATGGCTCGACCAGGTGGTCCCGGCCGAGGAACGTGCGGCCGTCCACCGGCGGTTCCTCGCCGGCAACCCCGCCCCGACCGCGCTGAGCGTCGTCTGGACCGCGACGCTCGCAGTGATGTCACTGGCCGCCGGTCTCGCCGGCCTCATCTTCGTCCCCTGGCCGGCCTAGGCGGCAGCACGCACACGACGGCGGCGGAGAGAATCCAGGCATGTCCTTCTCCCTGCGCACCGCCGTCGCCGCCGACATCGAGCCGTTACTCGCGTTCTGGAAGACCGCCGCCGAGAACACCGACCGCGACGACGCCGCCGCGGCGGTGGCCGCGCTGCTGGCCCGCGACCCCGAGGCGCTGCTGCTGGCCGTGGACGGCGACGCGATCATCGGCTCGCTGATCGCGGGCTGGGACGGCTGGCGCTGCCACCTCTACCGGTACGCGGTGCACCCGGACCGCCGCCGCCAGGGCATCGGGCGGGCCCTGCTCGACGCCGCCGAGCAGCGTTTCGCGGCGCTGGGCGGGCGGCGGGCCGACGCGATGGTGCTCGACGACAACGACCTCGCCGCATCGGCCTGGACCGCCGCCGGATACCGGCCGCAGCCGCAGTGGTCCCGCTGGGTCAAGCCGCTGACCGCCCGCTGACCGCACGAGACGCCAGCGTGGCCGTCCCGCGTTTAGGATCATGGGATGCGCCCGCCCCTCGACCGCATCGCCCTCATCTCCGACGTGCACGGCAACCTCACCGCGCTGGAGGCCGTGCTCGACGACATCGACGCCCGCGGCATCACCCGCATCTTCAACCTCGGTGACTACGTCGGCAAGGGACCGCGCGGGCGCGAGGTCATCGAGATCTGCCGTACCCGGTGCGAGGTCAACATCCTCGGCAACTGGGACGACTTCCTGCCCGATCCCGACCGGGCCTACGACAGCCCGGCGCTGGCCTGGTGGCTGGCGCAGCTGGCCCCGGGGCAGGGTGACTGGCTGCGGGCGCGGCCGTTCAGCCACGACTTCCTGATGAGCGGGCGGCAGGTGCGCCTGTACCACGCGTCGTCGGACTCGGTGCACCACCGCGTGCGGTTCGACCACGACGAGGCGGAGTTCCTGTCGATGTTCGCCAACACCCCGGCGACCGGCGACGGACCCGAGCCCACGGTCGTCGGGTACGGCGACACCCACGACCCGTACTACGAGGTCGACCGTGCCCGGCGCACCCTGTTCAACACCGGCAGCGTCGGCAACGCCATGGACGACCCCACTCCGGTGTACGTGATCCTGGAGGGGTCGTACGGGTCCGATGCCGAGGCGCCGTTCTCCATCCAGTTCGTCCGGGTGCCCTACGACGTGCAGGCCGAACTCGCGGTGGCCCGGGAGACGGGCATGCCCGAGTACGCCGGCTACGAGTCGGAGATCCTGCACGGGGTCTACCGCGGCGAGATGAACGCACCCGGCGGGCCCGGCTACCACCGCCGCCCGCGGGAAGCCGCCCCGCCGGCGAGCGCCGGCTGAGCCGTCGGCGCACTCCCCCGGCCGGAAAAGTCCACGCCGCGCAGTCTGCCCGGTCGCTACTGTCGTGCCCGTGACCAGCTTTCCTGCCGCAGCGCGCCGGGTACGGACCACGGAGCTCGACCTGTTGCAGCGGATGCACATGCTGCGCGAATGCGTCGTCAAGTTCCCGCCGTACGGCTTCCGCGCGACCTGGCACCACCTGCTGGTCAGCGCCGCCATGCCGCAGCGGCTCGGGGACGACCCGGAGGCACTGGTCCGCGCTGTGGACGAACTGTCCGAGGCGCGTGCCCTCTGGACCGCCGAGCAGTCGGCGTACTCCGCCCGGCGCCTCGCGGAGAAGGCGGACGGGCGGCGCGCGGCGCGCAAGGCCGACGCCTGGCACACGTGGGGCAGGTACCGGCTCGCCTACTGCCCGGATCCCGAACTGCACCCGACAGACCGGCTGCCGGTGGTCGTCGCGCGCCTCATCACCGCCTACCGCTCCGGCGAGGACTGGTCCGACACGTGCCCGCTCTGCGGGTCGCGCTTCGAGCAGCAGCCCTGCCGCCGGTGCGGCATCGAACCATGCGGCCCGCCGAACTTCCCGGTCCGCGAGTCGGAGGTCGAGGCGGCGCACCGGTTCCGGCAGATCTGGCGGCGCACCGGCGTCGGCGGGCCCGGCGGCGGGATCGTGGACTTCGCGGGCGGCCGGCTGGCCGCGCTGCGCCTGGGGCGGCGGCTGGTCACCGAGGTCACCGCGTCGGCACCGGGTCGCCGCGCGTTCGTCGACATCACCCCCGACCTCACCGAGCACGACGAGTCCGCCCGCCGCCGCGGCTGGGAATGCCGCAACAGGTACCGGTCGTTCCGGATCACGCACTGGGAGTACGACGAGCGGTTGCTGTCCACCGACGATTACGACGTGGGCGCCGTACTCGTCCGGAAGGCCGCCGCCGCCGACGAGACGGCGCTGGTCGCCTTGCTGGCCGACTGGGACCTGCGACCGTGCCGGTTCGACCACGCCGGGAACACCGCCGACCCGTGCCGACCGGCGCTGCCGCGGACCCACGACGACCCGCCGGCGGGCTAGCCTGTGCGGCGTGCACATCCTCGACGACCCGGCGGTGAGCCGACCGCTGCGGCAGTTGCTCTCCCGGGCGGACCGGAGGGACCCGACGCCCGAGGAGGTGATCCGCGCGCAGGCGCGGGCCGTCGACACGGCCGGTCGGGTGAGCAGGCCCCCGGCGGAGGTCGTCGAAGCGATGGTCGGGTTCGAGCACCGTTTCGGGGGCATCGCCTACAGGCTCATCGTCGGCAACCCCATAACGTACGGACTGAACGGCAGACCGGCAGCCCGCGCCGCCGAGCAAGGCTGGGCGTTCAAAGGAATCGTGGACGGGGACCTGACCTGGGGTCTCGATGTGCTGGCCGACGGCCGTGTCGCCGTCGACTTCGGCGAGACCGTCCCTTACCGGGTCCTCTGCCGCAGTGTCGAGCAACGTCTCGAGAACGACGCGTTGCTGGCGGAGCTGCGTCACCGGCCCCACCGCAGCTTCGAGTTCAGGGTCCCGAACGACGTCGTGCCGCCGATCACCGGAATCGGGCTACCGCCGGTGTGCACGGAAGCCTGCGGCCCGGGACTGCTCTGGTGGGTCGGCGACGAGCTGGCCTTCTTCGCGGAACTGGGCAGCTGGATCCACGAGGGCATGGATCGGTGGAATCTGTGGGCGTTCGCCCTACGTGCCACCGAGGTCCCCGATGCGCGGGAGGTGCCGGCCTTCGGCACGCTCCAGCCCGCCGAGTCCGACTGGTGCTACCTGTGCGGTGAGCCGTCGGCGGCTGGGCGGCCGTGCGCGCCCGCTTCTGGCGAATTGATTTGAGCGCCTTTGAAAACATGGACGTCATGACCGAGCGCAAGCCGATGATCGCGGTTCTGACCGGGGCGGGTATCTCCACCGATTCCGGGATCCCGGACTTTCGCGGACCCCAGGGCGTGTGGACCCGGGATCCGGCCGCCGAGAAGATGTTCACCTACGAGTACTACATGTCCGACCCCGCCGTGCGCCGCGCCTCGTGGCAGGCCCGGGCCGACAACGCGGCGTGGACCGCTCAGCCCAACCCCGCGCATCTCGCCCTGGTCGAGCTGGAGCGGGCGGGCTTCCCGGTGCGCATCATCACGCAGAACATCGACGGCCTGCACCAGAAGGCGGGCTCGACCCCGCGCAAGGTGCTGGAGCTGCACGGCACCATGTTCACGGTGCGCTGCATGGGCTGCGGCGAGCACGGCACCATGCGCGACGCCCTGGACCGGGTCGAGGCCGGCGACCCGGACCCGGCCTGCCTGTCCTGCGGCGGCATCCTCAAGGCCGGCACGGTCATGTTCGGCGAGAACCTGGACGGCGAGACCCTCGCCCAGGCCGGCGCGATCGCCAAGGCCTGCCGCGTCTTCTGGGCGGTCGGCACCTCGCTGATGGTCCAGCCCGCCGCTTCCCTCTGCGCCATCGCCATGACCGAGGGCGCCAAGACCACCATCGTCAACGCCCAGCCCACCCCCTACGACCCCGTCGCCGACGAGGTGATCCGCGACCCGATCGGCGAAGCCCTCCCCCGCATGGTCGCGGCCCTCATCGCCGCCCACCCGTCCTGAACCTCACGACGATCTTGCGCGAACTGTTGGGCAGATGCCCGTTGCGGGCATGTCACACCCACAGTCCACGCAAGATCGTCGTGATCAGCGGGTCGATACTCGGTCGTTGGGGGGCGATCTTGGCGGTACTGTGTCCGACCATGGCCGCTGCCCTGGAGCTCTACCTCGACCCCGTCGCGACCGCGCGGCTGCGTACCCTCTGGAACGCCCTGGAGGCCGAGGGGGTGCCCACCCTGCGCGACCTCACCCATCGCAAGCACCGGCCGCACCTGTCCATCACCAGCGCGGACGCGCTCGACGGGCCCGCGGTCGAGGCGGCGCTGCGCGGGCTGGCGATCGCGCCGCCGATCCGGCTCACGTTCGACCACATCGGGCAGTTCCTGGGCCGCGTGCTCTGGCTCGGGCCGGTGCCGACCGCCGAGCTGCTGGCCCACCACGCGGCGGTGCACGGGCGGCTGACCGCGGCGGGCATCGAGACCGGATCGTTCTACCAGCCCGGGGCCTGGGTGCCGCACTGCACGCTGTCCATGCGCGTGCCGCTGGTGAAGATGACCGACGCCATCCGCCTCTGCCTGGACATGCTGCCGCTGGAGGCCACCATCACCGGCGCGGCCGTCGCCGACCACGCCCGCGACCTGTACCACCCACTCCCGGCCGCCTGAGGCAAGGAAGGGCACCTTCACATCGCTATGCGATGTGAAGGTGCCCTTCCTATCATTTCGGTGTCTTGGCCTGCGGGTATCCGGGCGGGTCAGCGCTGGACGCGGGCGCCGGCGCCGGCCATCAGGGCTTCGACCTCGGCGCGGGTCGCCATCGAGGTGTCGCCGGGAGTGGTCATCGCGAGCGCGCCGTGGGCGGCGCCGTACTCGACCGCGCGGCCCAGGTCGCCGGTGGTGAGCAGGCCGAAGATCAGGCCGCTGGCGAAGCTGTCGCCGCCGCCGACCCGGTCCATGATCTCCAGGCCGGGGCGGTGCGTGGCGTGCGCGAAGCCGTCGCGGCTCCAGGCGACCGCGCCCCAGTCGTTGATCGTCGCGCTGCGTACGGTACGCAGCGTCGTGGCGACCACCTTGAAGTTGTCGTACTCCTGCACGACCTGGCCGATCATCTTCTCGAAGTTCTCGGCTTCCAGGTCGGACAGGTCCTCGGACGTGCCGGGCACCTCGAAGCCCAGGCTGGCGGTGAAGTCCTCCTCGTTGCCGATCATCACGTCGACGTAGCGGGCCAGCCGCCGGTTGACCTCCTGCGCCCGCGCCTTGCCGCCGATCGCCTTCCACAGGCTGGGGCGGTAGTTGAGGTCGTACGAGATGACGGTGCCGTGCCGGCGGGCGGCCGCCATCGCCGCCTCGATCACGTCGGGCGTGGTGTCGGACAGCGCCGCGTAGATGCCGCCGGTGTGGAACCAACGCACACCCAGCGTGCCGAACAGGTGCTCCCAGTCCACGTCCTCGGGGCGCAGCTGCCCGGCGGCGGTGTGGCCCCGGTCGGAGACGCCGACCGCGCCGCGTACGCCGAAGCCGCGCTCGGTGAAGTTGAGTCCGTTGCGCACGGTGCGGCCGATGCCGTCGTACGGCAGCCACTTCACCAGCGAGGTGTCCACGCCGCCGGTGAGGATCATGTCCTCCAACAGCCGGCCCACCTCGTTGTCGGCGAAAGCGCTGACCAGTGCGGTACGCAAACCGAAGCACCGGCGCAGCCCGCGCGCGACGTTGTACTCCCCGCCGCCCTCCCAGGCGCGAAACGAGCGCGCGGTGCGCACCCGGCCCTCGCCCGGGTCGAGCCGCAGCATCACCTCGCCGAGCGAGACCAGGTCGTAGCGGCAGTCCTCAGCCGGGCGGACGTCAACGGGCATCGGAGTCTCCTTCGGGCTCAGCCGGGCGGGTCGCCGCGACGGCCGCGGCGGTACGCCGGGTGATCTCGGCGTAGTCCCCGGCGGCCAGCAGATCCGCGGCGACCATCCAGGTGCCGCCGACCGCGAGCACCGCCGGCACGGCCAGGTACGCTGCCAGGTTGGCGGTGGTCACCCCGCCGGTGGGCACGAAGCGCACGCCGGGGAACGGCGCGGACAGCGCCTTGACCATCGCAGCGCCGCCGAGCTGCTCGGCCGGGAAGAACTTCACCGCCTCCAGGCCCGCCTCCAGGGCCATCTGGATCTCGGTCGGGGTGGCCACGCCGGGGAACACGGGCACGCCGAGGTCCTGGCAGCGGCGGACCACCGCGGCGCTGAAACCGGGGCAGACCACGTAGCGGGCGCCGGCCTCGACGGCCCGTTCGGCCTGCTCGGGGTTCAGCACGGTGCCCGCGCCGACCAGCAGGTCCGACGAGGCCGCGAGCCGCTTGATCGACTCCAGCGCGGCGGGGGTGCGCAGGGTGACCTCGATGGAGCGGAGCCCGCCCGCGGTGATCGCGGCGGCCAGCGGTTCGGCGGCGGAGGCGTCGGGGAGGATGACCACCGGCAGCAGCCGGTCACCGGCGAGCAGCCGGACGATGTCAGATGAACGTTCATGTTGGTGAACAGCAGTCACGTATGTGACCATAGTGGCGGACGAAGGGATTGGCAATGAACCAGCAGGGGGCCGACCGCCCGCCGGTGAAGTCCGCCGACCGCACCCTCGAACTGCTGGAGGCGCTCGCCTCGGGCGGCCCGCGCGGGCTGGTCGAGCTGTCCCGTGACCTGGACATCCCCAAGAGCAGCCTGCACGGCCTGCTGCGCACGATGGCCCAGCGCGGCTGGGTGGAGGCCGATGCCACGGGCACCCGCTTCGGGCTCGGCGTACGCGCCTTGCAGGTCGGTGCGTCATATCTGGACAGCGACGACTCGGTCGGGCTGGTCAACGCCACCCTGGACGCCCTGTCGGCCCGCTTCGGCGAGACCGTGCACCTTGGCCGACTCGACGGGCCGAACGTCGTTTACATAGCGAAACGTGAGTCGGCGCATCCGCTGCGGCTGTTCAGCGCAATCGGTCGCCGGCTGCCCGCCCACGCCACCGCCCTGGGCAAGGCACTGCTGGCCGCGCGGGCCGACGACGAGGTCGACCGGCTGCTCGACTGGCCCCTGGCCGCGCTCACCCCGCACACCATCACCACGCCCGAGGCCCTGCACGCCGAGCTGGCGCGGGTGCGCGAGGCCGGCCACGCCGAGGACCGCGAGGAGAACACCGAGGGCATCATGTGCCTGGCCGTAGCCGTGCCGCTGCGTACGCCCGCCGCCGACGCGATCAGCGTCTCCGTCCCGCTGGCCCGCCTGCGCGACACCACGGTCACCGAGATCGTCGCCGACCTCCACCGCCACGCCACCCAACTCCGCGCCGCCGCCCACCTGCTCCCCTGAGCGGCCCGGTGATCAACGGGCGATCTTGGACGACCGGCGGCCGGTCAGGCGCCGAGGGCGGATTTGACCTTGGCGATGGCGGCGGTCTCGGTGTCCTTGACGCCGCCGGAGGCGTTGGCGACCTGGTCGCAGGCGGCGGTGATGACCGAGCGGAACTCGGTCAGATCCTGCGGCGACTTGGCCTGCAGGATGCCCGTCGACTGCTGCAGGGCGGTGAGCACACCGGACTCCAGCTCGGCCGGTGAGCCCTTGGGGATCTCGGGCAGGCCGCCGGACTTGAACACGCTCTGCAGCTCGGGCGACGCGCCGGCGAGCGCTTTGGCGCCCGCGATGCTCTCCTTGAAACTCGCGAAGAAGCCGGGGTCGGCATGGGATACCAGGAAGACCGCCCCGAAGGCCGCAGTGCGCAGGGTCTGGCGTTCTTCATCGGTGTATTCCGTCATGCGGCACATTCTGGACGAACGCCGCCAGTGCCTGGAGGATTTCACCGCTTTTGCCTCAGCCGTTCGGCCGACCCCCTAGGGTCGAGGAAGAGTGTCCAAGCACCGAGTACGGGGGTAACGGGAAATGGCAGTCGACCTCAACCAGATCATGAAGCTGATGAGCGACCCGCAGATCCAGAGCCTGCTCAAGGGTCTGTTCAGCCAGATGTCCGGCGGCGGTGGTGGCGGTGGCGGTCAGGCGAACCTCAGCGGTCTGGTGGATCAGCTGAGCAGGTCGGGCCTAGGCCCCCAGGTGCAGTCCTGGGTCGGCACCGGCAAGAACGAGACCGTCACCGGTGCACAGCTGCAGCAGGCGCTCGGCGGCGGCACGCTTGAGCACGTGGCCCAGGAAGCAGGCACCACGCCGCGCCAGGCCGCCGACGACCTCGCCAAGGTGCTGCCCGAGATCGTCAACCAGGCGACGCCGGAGGGCCAGATGCCTGACCCGCAGCAGCTCCAGCAGATGATGGGCAAGCTCTTCGGCCAGTGACCCGGCTGAACCGCCCGCACCAGCGCCCGCCCGGCCCCGCCGGGCGGGCGCTCCACGTCCGGGCGGATCAGGGGGCGGTGGCGGCGCGGGCCAGTTGGAGGAGGCTGGCGTGGTGGCGTTCGGCGTCGTACGCGGCGCGGCCGCCGTGCACGCCGAACAGGCGCTTGCGGTAGACGAGGAAGACCACGGCGGCGATGTTGATGACCAGGGCGGTGACCCGGACCCAGGTGACGCGCTCGACCAGCTCGTACACCTCCAGCGGGATGAAGATCGCGGTGGCCACCGCCGTCAGGTACTCGCCCCAGCGGCGCAGCAGCCACAGCCCGGTCGCCTCGGTGAGCTGGAGCAGCCCGTAGCAGGCGAGCGCGGCGGCGATCAGGGTGAGCGTCTGCGGCCGGGTGGCCAGGGCGGTGCGCACGAGGTGCACCAGCGGCGAGTCGGCAAGGTTCCAGTGCAACCGGTCGGCCAGCGGCTGGAGCAGGGGCAGGTCCTGGTCGAACTCGGCCTGTACGGCGAGCCGCTCGCCGCGAAAGCGCCAGACGGCGTACGCCCCGAGAAGCAGCAGCACCCCGCGGACCAGGCGCTCGACCGCCAGCGCCCGCAGCACCACGGCGTCGCGCAGCAGCTGGCCGCGCAGCGGCACGGGCGCCTCGTCGGCGGGCCCGGCGGCGCGCGGCGGCCCGGGCACGTAGTTCCCGCAGCGCAGGCAGCGCCAGGCCGGCCCCTCCACGGTCGGCACGCACAGGTGATCGCGCAGTTCCGGCTCGTCCGGGGAGTACGTGAGGTGGTGCCGGGCGCAGGCCAGCAGGTTCCAGTCCATAGCGCTCCCGCCTGAATACCACTCACAGGCTATCCGTTTTCGGCCCGTTTCAGGCCGATTGGCCAGGCACCTCAGCCGCACGAAATGTCCGTATTGCCATCGGCCGAAAGTACTACATCAACAATCTACGAAAGCATGGACTAGGGGCGTGACCTGCGCCTTTTCAGCGCTCAGCAGTGGCCCCGGCCACTGTTTGCGGGTGGGCAGCGGCCGATCGCCTTCATAAGCTCGGCGAATGCGTGGCAACGGAGCACACGAGCAGCGCGGAGTCGGCCGTCACCGAGCGGCTACCCGCCAGAATCCCCTGTCCAGTCCCCTCAAGTCCCTCGCGGAGGCGATCAGCCGGCTCAAGTCGGCCGACTCGCGCAAGCTGATGGCAGTGACCGGCCTCGTCGGCGCCCTGGGCGCCGCCACGGTCGGCGGAGTGGCGGCCGGCGCCGGCGCACCCGACACCCAGGTGACCCTGCAGAGCGCGAGCCGGGCCGAGGCGGCGCAGGCCGCGACGCGGTCGCTGGACCGCGCCGCGATCAGCGCGGTCACGCCCGTCGAGGCGGCGGCCCCGAAGGCCGTCCCGCAGGCGCAGCCGAAGGCCGCAGCCCCCAAGGCCAAGCCCAAGGCCGCGGCGAAGCCGAAGGCCGCCCCCCAACCCGTCCTGCGCCCCGTCGCCGGGCTGGACATGACCCAGATGCGCAACGCCCAGGCGATCGTGCAGGCCGGTCAGCAGCTTGGCCTGCCCAAGCGCGCCTACGTGGCGGCCATCGCCTGCGCGATGCAGGAGAGCCAGCTGTACAACCTGGCCAGCACCGTCTACGCGGAGTCGTACAACTACACCAACCAGGGTGAGGGTTCCGACCACGACTCGGTCGGCCTGTTCCAGCAGCGCCCGACCTCCGGCTGGGGCACCGTGCGCGACCTGATGCAGCCCAAGTACGCGGCGACCCAGTTCTACAAGGCGCTGGACAACGTCCAGGGCTGGCAGGACATGCCGCTGACCCTGGCCATCCAGGAGGTCCAGGTCTCGGCCTTCCCGTACCACTACGCCAAGCACGAGACCCGTGCCCAGCAGGTCGTCGACGCACTGACCCGATGAACCGCACGCCACCGCGGCGGTGAGTCACTGCCCCGGTCGTCCGAACCAATCGGTTCCGGACGGCCGGGGCTCTTCCATGCCCGGCGGCAGCGGCGCCAGGTGGAACCGCGTGATCAGGTTCGCCAGGATGGTGCGCAGCGCCGACAGCGTGCGGGCGCGGTCGCCGCCGCCGTCGTGCAGCAGCACGATCGCGCCCGGGGCGGCCTGCTCGGTGACGTCCGCCGCGATGCGGTAGGACGGCCCGAGCTGCCAGTCGTTCGGATCGACCCGCCAGTGCAGCGCGGTCATGCCCAGCCGCCGCGCGGCGGCCACCACGACCGGCGACCAGTTCCCGCCCGGCTGGCGGTAGTAGGAGACACGCGCCGACGGTGCGGCGCTGGTGAGCGCCTCGTTGGCGCGGCGCATGTCGGCGAGCACCGCCTGCTCGTCGCGCAGGCCGAGAAAGACGTCGTGGCTCCAGCTGTGGTTGCACAGGGTGTGCCCGTCCGCCACGACATCCCGTACCAGCTGGGGGTGCTTCGCGGCCTTGGCGCCGATCATGCAGAAGGTGGCCCGCACGCCGTAGTCGCGCAGCAGGGCCAGCACCTGCGGCGTCCACACCTCGTCCGGGCCGTCGTCGAAGGTCAGCGCGATCTCGGGGGTGCCGGTGGTCAGTCGGCTGCCGAACGGGCCGCCCTTCTCGGCGGGCAGCGGCGGGCGGTCGGGACCGGTGATCGGCTGAGGCCGGGGCGGCAGCGGCGGCAGTGCCAGCCGGACATACGGCCCGACCCGGTCGCGTGAGGTCTTCGGCAGGTCCGACCGGTCGCCGAGGCCGGTGCGCGAGTGGCTGCCGGCCAGGTGCCCGAGCATGAATCCGCCGACCAGGATGACGACGGTCAGCACCAGCGCGGTGATGATCGCGCGCCGTCGGTTCCCTGGAGCCGATCCGGCGCGCATGGGCCCTCCTGCGACCTATTTATCAGCATCATACCAAAATGCCCTAATAGGCGGTATGGCCTTCAGCGCGCTCCGCGCACCAGCGGGAACGGCAGGGTCTCCCGGATTGACCGCCCGGTGAGCAGCATGACCAGCCGGTCGACGCCGATGCCGAGTCCGCCCGTGGGCGGCATGGCGTACTCCAGGGCCTGCAGGAAGTCCTCGTCCAGCTCCATCGCCTCCGGGTCGCCGCCCGCGGCCAGCAGCGACTGCTCGGTGAGCCGGCGGCGCTGCTCGATCGGGTCGGTCAGCTCGGAGTACGCGGTGCCCAGCTCGGTGCCGAAGGCGACCAGGTCCCAGCGTTCGGCCAGCCGCGCGTCCACGCGGCTCTGCCGGGTCAGCGGCGACACGTCGGTCGGGAAGTCCTTGTAGAACGTCGGCAGGACGGTCTTCTCCTCGACCAGCCGCTCGTACATCTCCAGCACCACCGCGCCGCGGCCCCACTTCGGGTCGTACGGGATCTTCGCGGCGTCGCAGAGTTTGCGCAGCTTCTCCACATCGGTGTCGGCGGTGATCTCCTCACCGAGCGCGGACGACACCGCCTCGTCGACGGTGCGCACGGTCCAGTCCCCCGACACGTCGTGCGCCTGCCCGTCGTGCATGATCACGCACTCGCCGTTGGCGGCCCGCGCCGCGGACTGCACCACCTCGCGGGTCAGCGTGAGCATCGAGTCGTAGTCGGCATAGGCCTGGTACGCCTCCAGCATCGAGAACTCGGGGTTGTGCCTGTAGTCCACGCCCTCGTTGCGGAACGTGCGGCCCAGCTCGAACACCTTCTCCACGCCGCCGACGGCCAGCCGCTTCAGGTACAGCTCGGGCGCGATGCGCAGGTAGAGGCGCAGGTCGTAGGCGTTGATGTGGGTGGTGAACGGGCGGGCGTTGGCGCCACCGTGGATGCGCTGCAGGATCGGCGTCTCCACCTCGATGAAGCCCCGGTCACTGAACGACTGGCGCAGGCTGTGCACCGCCGCGCTGCGCGCCTTCAGCAGCTCCCGCGCGGTGCTGCTGGTGATCAGGTCCAGGTAGCGCTGGCGGACCTTGGCCTCCGGGTCGGACAGGCCGCTGTGCTTGTCCGGCAGCGGGCGCAGGCACTTTCCGGTGATCTCCCAGGCGTCCACGTGCACCGACAGCTCGCCGCGCTTGGTGGTCACGACCTCACCGGTGACGCCGACGTGGTCGCCGATGTCGATCGCCTCGGTCCACGCCGCGACGTCCCGGTCGATCATCAGCTGCAGGTCGCCGTCCCAGTCGCGGATGGTCGCGAAGGCGATGTGGCCGTGGTCACGCAGCAGCATCACCCGGCCGGCCACGGACTCCCGGTCGCCGGTGCGGGTGTCGGCGGGCGTCTCCGGATGGCGGGCACGGACCTGCCCGCAGGTCGCGGTCGGATGGAAGCCCACCGGGTACGGGTCGACGCCGGCAGCGCGCAGCCGTTCGAGCTTGGCCAGGCGTACCGCCATCTGCTCGTTGACGCTCTCGTCGTGCGCCGCACCGGCCAGCGCCGCCGGTTCCACGGGCGCGGGCAGGCCCGCAAGGACCGGGGCCGAGGTCGCATCCAGCGCAGCGACCGGCGTGCCCGGCACGGTCAGGAAACCCTCGGCGATCGCCGAGGCCAGGCCGACCTTGGCCAGGTCGCGCCGCTCGCCGAAGCACAGGAAACGCGGCACCCACTCCGGCTGGTACTTGATGTTCGAGCGGTACAGCTGCTCCAGCTGCCACCACTTGGAGAAGAACATCAGCACCCGCCGCCACAGCCGCAGAATCGGCCCGGCGCCGATGCGCCCGCCCTCCTCGAACACCGCCCGGAACACCGCGAAGTTCAGCGAGACCCGCTCCACGCCCAGCTTCGGCGCGGCGGTCATGAGCGCGGTGACCATGAACTCCATGACGCCGTTCTCGGCCTCGTGGTCGCGGCGCATCAGGTCCAGCGACAGGCCGCGGCGGCCCCACGGGCTGAACGACAGCATGGAGCGCACGATGCCGTCTCGGTCGCGGGCCTCGACCAGCACGCACTGCCCGTCGTTGGGGTCGCCGAGGCGGCCCAGTGCCATGGAGAAGCCGCGCTCGCTGTCGGTGTCGCGCCACCGGGTGGCCAGCTCCGCGATCTCCTTCATCTCCTCGGGCGGGATCTCGGCATGCCGGCGCACCGTCGAGGTGTATCCGGCCCGCTCGACCCGGTTCACGGCCTGGCGCACCTGGCGCATCTCCCGGCCGTCCAGCGAGTACCGGTCGGTCAGCAGGATCGCCTCGTCACCCAGCTCCAAAACCTTCAGACCCGCCTTGTGGTACGCGGTCGCGCCCTCCTCGCTGGCGCCCATGGCCGCCGGGGTCCAGGCGTAGCTGCGGGCCTCCTCCAGCCACGCGCCGATGGCCGCGCCCCAGGCCTCCGGGTCGCCGATCGGGTCGCCGCTGGCCAGGCTCACCCCGTTGACCGGGCGGTAGGTGACGGCGGCCTTGCCGCTCGGGGAGAAGGTCACCAGCTTGTCCCGCCGGGTGGCGAAGTAGCCCAGCGAGTCGCGCTCGCCGTAGTGGTCGAGCAGGCCGCGCACCTTGACCTCGTCGGCAGGCTCCAGCACCGCGTTGACCTGCTGCGAGCGCAGCAGTGTGAACAACGCCGCGAACACGGCGATCGCGCCGAACAGGCCGAGGAGGAAGTTGACCCAACCGGGCGCGGCGCCGTCGCGGGTCACGTCGAACTCGAACGCGCCGCCGAGCACCTTCTCCGCCGCGTACGCCAGCTGCTCGCCGGCGTCGGAGCCGAGCGTGCCGGGGAAGGCGGCGACCAGGCTGTAGCCCAGGCCGATGCCGACCGCGGCGACACCGGCGAAGACCGCGAGGGCCTTCCACACCGCGCCCTTGCGGATCCGGGCGTAGAACTGGTCGCGGGCCAGGAACAGGATGATCAGCGCCGCGACGCCGACGAGCACCGCGATGCTGGTGGCCACCCGGCCCCAGCCGCTGAACAGCGGCACTCCGGCGTCGTCGACCAGCTCGCCCTCGGGCACCAGCGTGATCACACCGAGCGCGAGCACGCTCGATCCGACGTCGATGAACAGGTAAACGATCATGGTCCACCAGGCGATCTTCTTGCGCCGGGCGGTGGCGGCGGCGAGCACCGCCATGAACGCCGCGTATGCGAGGTTCGCCGGGACGGGGATCAGGACGTCGTCGAGGACGCGCCGCAGCGGCTGGGTGCTGTGCCCGATCGCGCCGCCGATCGCGGCCAGCGCACTGATCAGGGCGATGGCGGCGATGAAGGTGGCGAAGACGCGGGGCACCTTCCCCCGCCAGTTCCGTCCGTTCGCGCGGGTCGCCGCGCCTGCAGCAGGTGGAGCCACGTGCCACCTCGTCTCGTCGGCGAAGTCTCCGGGGCGTCAACACGAACATAAGGCACTCACTAGACTTAACGCAGCAAATACGATGAAAGCTCGGGTATGGGGGCGGGGGTGGGACGGTGTCCGACTGGTTCCACCGCACGGTCGTGGAGACCGGCCGGCTGCCGCTGTTCTGCTTCTTCGCCGGGGTGATCTTCGGGTTCGTGTTCATCCGGTTCTCGGTCCGCATGATCCGAGCCCAGGTGAAGTGGTGGCCCGGCAACGTCACCCCCGGCGGCGGGCTGCACATCCACCACGTCGTCTTCGGCGTCGTATTCATGCTGGTGGCGGGCGTCGCCGCGCTGGTCGTGCCGGACGAGTACGTGCTCTGGCGCTCGGTCCTCGCCGCGCTGTTCGGCATCGGCTCGGCCCTGGTGCTCGACGAGTTCGCGCTGATCCTGCACCTGGAGGACGTGTACTGGTCGGAGAAGGGCCGCACCTCGATCGACGCCGTGTTCGTGGCGGTCGCGGTGACCGGGCTGCTGGTGCTCGGCGTACGCCCGGCAGGGATCGACCGGCTGATCCTGGCCGCCGCCGCGGCCGGCGGTTTCGGCTGGGCCATCGCCGGGGCGATCGCGTCCACCCACCTGGGCCTGGTGCTGCTCACCCTGGTCAAGGGCAAGATCTGGACGGGACTGATCGGCCTGTTCATCCCGGTGCTGCTGATCGTCGGCGCGATCCGGCTGGCCCGCCCGCACTCCCCCTGGGCCCGCTGGCGTTACCTGCGGCCGACCCCGCAGGCCGAAGCGAAGCTGGCCCGGTCCACGTGGCGCGAGACGCAGCTGCGCGGACCCGCGATCAAGGCGAAGATCTGGTTCCAGGAACTGCTGGCCGGACACCACGACGCTCCCCCACAACGGTGAGGCAGGCCGATATGGTGCAACCACCGTCGTCAGTGGAGGAGCAGCCGAAGGTGCGCCGTGCTCACGTCATCGCCGCCTGGGCGGTCTGCACCCTGCTGGGCGGTCTGCTGCTGGCCGTGCCCGACGACGGCCCGCGCCTGATCTCGTTCAGCGACGCGCACGGCCCCGGCCTGCTCGACACGGTCGGCGCGGTGCTGGCGATCGCCGGGTCGGTGCTGGCCTGGTGGTGGATCTGGCGCGACCGCCGCCGGCTGGCCGCCGCACCGCTGTGGTGGCAGGTCACCGCGCCGATCGCAGGCGGGCTAGGCGTCGGCCTGGTCGTCGCGTCGGTGTTCGGCGACTTCGCGCTGTGGTGGGCGGTCGGCGCGGTACTGGTCACGCTGGTGCAGGTCGGGCTGTTCGTCTCGGTCAGCGGCGTCGGCGCGCACCGGCCCACCCGGCTGCGGGTCACCGGATACGTCACCCGGGGCGCGAACGACGCGCTGGAACTGCTGGTCTTCGAGTATCCGAGCACCCCCGGCACGCACCTGCCCGGCGGCGGCGTCGAACGGGGCGAGCTGCTCAACGACGCGATGGTCCGGGAGACGTACGAGGAGACCGGGGTGTCCGGCCCGCTGTCCGTGCTCAGCGTGGTGGGTGTGCAGAGCGGCCGGTTCGCCGACACCCGGCGGCCCTACCTCAACGTCTACTTCCACCTGCGCGCCGACGACGAGCGCGCCCAGTGGCGGCACACCGTCATCGGCGACCCCGGCGTCTGGGACACCGGCCTCGTCGTCACCTGCCGCTTCATCCCCCTGGCCAAGGCCCGCGAGCTGCTGCGCGACACTGGCAACACCCAGCACGCCTTCCTCGACCTGCTCGCCGTCCCGGCGGCCAACCCGCTGTCCTGACAGGCGCGCCGCGCCGGTCGGTCACCACCAGCTCGCGATCCACAGGACCAGCAGCGCCAATCCGGCGGCCCACCCGGCCCACAACCCCCTGCGCCAGCCTGCCCCGCCGTACCCGGCGCCCCAGGCGACCAGCGCCAGCAGCACCGCCTCGCCGCTCAGCAGGAGGCAGACCGACGAGTAGAACACCGCGAACCTGCCACCGGCTTCAAGGTCGCCATCGGCCTCGGCCACCGCGACCCTCGCGGCGGCCAGGACCACCCCGACGACCGCAGCGTGCCCCAGCATGCCCGACAGCACCGCGCCCGCCGTCCGGCGCACCCCGGTCGGGGCCGGCACGGCCGTGGTCCCGCCGGTCGATGCGGGTGCGGTCGGGGTGAGCGCGCCCGTCCCGCCGGTCGATGCGGCGGGTTCCGTCGGGGCCGGCACGACGGACGTCCCGCCGGTCGGCGCGGGTTCGGTCGGAGTCGGCACCGGGCGACTGTACTCGCGGGAAGATCGTCGGGCGGACGGGGTGCGCTACCATCCGGGCCGTGGCGTCCCCTCGTGAACGTTTTCCGTTGCTGTTCGCCCCGCAGCGCTGGGAGTGGGCCGGCGTGGACTGCCGGTTCTCCACCACGCCGCCCGCCGACGGGCTCGTCACCAACGTGCACGTCGTCGGCTTCGACGGGGACCGCGTCGTGCTCTGCCGGGATGACCGCGACGTGTGGTTCCTGCCCGGCGGCACCCGCGAGCCCGACGAGAGCGTCGCCGCGTGCGCGGCCCGCGAGCTGCGCGAGGAGGCCGGCGCGGTGCTGCGCGGCCCGCTGCACGTCATCGGCGCGCACCATGCCGTGTCCGACCTGCTGGCGCCGTACCGGCCGCACCAGCCGCACCCGGAGAAGGCCTGGCTGTGGTGCTTCGCCGAGGTCGGCATCGAGGGCGAGCCCGACAACCCCGACGACGGCGAGACCGTCCTGGAGGTACGCGCGCACCCGCTCGCCGAGGCGCTGCGCCTGCTGCTCACCGACGGCTCCTGGTATCCCGAGCTGGTCACCCTCGCCGCCGAACAACGCGCCGCGGGCACCGCACCACCCTGGTGACGCAACGGGTCAGGGGCGGTCGGTGGGTTCTGCCGGGCGGAGGGGGACGACGAGGTAGCGGAGGTCGACGCCGGGATCGGGGGACGCCGTGGTGAACGCGGTGGGGCGCAGCGCGGACTGGATCTCCAGGCGCGCTTGGCGGCCCGCGAACGGGCGCAGCGCGTCGAGCAGGTAGCGGGCCTGGTATTGCCGGGTCAGCCGGTCGCCCAGCAGGTCGGCCTTGAGCGTCTCGGACGACTCCCCGGCCAGCGGGTCGCTGCCCCGCACGGTCAGCTCGCCGTCGCCGAGTTCGAGGGTGACCGCGCCGCGCGGCCCGGCGTAGTGCGCCGCGCGCCCCACCGCCGCGGCCAGCTCGTCGGCGTCCACCCGCACCGTCGCCTCGGCCTGCGTGGCCAGGAGCTGGTCGAGTTGCCGGTCGGGGAAGGCCACCGCCAGCGAGGCCGTGCCGACCGTCCAGCCGGGCCAGGACAGCGCGAACCGGCCGTCCTCGGCGTGCAGGCCCACCTCGGCCGCTCGGCCCGCCTGGCGGCCCAGCTCGGCCACCAGCGCGGCCGGGATCAGCACGTCCAGCTCCGCGCCGGGCTCGGGCCGCCAGGCCGGGCGCGCCGCGGCGAGCCGGAAGCGGTCAGTGGCCAGCAACGAGACCACCGCGCCCGCCGAGCGCATCCGCACGGCGGTGAACAGCGGCAGCGCGTCCTCGCGGGAGGCCGCGCCGGCGACCGCGGCCGCGGCCCGCCAGTCCGCTCCCGCGAGCACACCCCGCTGCGCGGGCGCCTGCGGCGGGCGGGGGAAGCTGTCGAGGTCGAGCGTGGGCAGCGCGAAACGGGCCCGCTCGGTGCGCACCGCCAGCCGGGATCCCTCGGTGCACAGGCGCAGCTGCGGGGCGTCGAGCGTGGCCACGGTGTCGGCCAGCGCGCGCCGCGACACCACGGTCTCGCCGTCGGTGTGCGCCGTGGCGGCCACTCGCACCCTGGCCCACGCCTCGCCGTCGGAGGCCGCCAGCTCCAGCCCTTCGGCGTCGGCGCGCAGCAGCACTCCCGCCAGCGCCGGCTGGTGCGCCCGCACCGGCAGCAGCCGCAACAACTGCGCCGCCGCCTCGGCCAGCGGCCCCGCCCCCACACTCACGTCCAACGCCATGCCCCGCACGCTAACCACCGCGTACGACATCGTCCGCCCCGCCGGCACCGCAACGCCCAAGATTCGCTCGACTTGCCAGGCAGGTGGGCGTATCCGCGCTCAAGATACGCACGATTGCCCGGCAAGTCGGATGACCTTGCGGCGCACGGCGCACGGCGCGCGCGGTGGCGGGGCGGACGTGGCGGGGCCGGTAGGGTGCGGCGGGTGGACGAGACGACCCGGCGGGCGGTGGACGCGGCGGTGGGGTGGCTGGACGCGCACCACGGCAGCGGCCCGCAGCAGCAGACCATGCGCATCCTCAAGGTGACCGAGGAGGCGGGCGAGGCGGCCAGCGCCTGGATCGGCGTACAGGGGCAGAACCCGCGCAAGGGCGTCACGCACGCACCGCGCGAGGTCGCCGACGAGCTGGCCGACGTGGCCCTGGCGTCGTTCGTCGCGATCCGCAGCCTCGGCTTCGACCCGGCGGAGGTGCTGTCGGCCAAGGCCGGCAAGGTGCTCGACCGCATGGCCGCCCACCAGCGGCTCACCGCGCAGCGCAGGCCCGGCCCGGACGCCGGGTAGGCGTAAGGACCACGGGCCGCGTCGATGCGTGATCATGCGGGTGGTTCGCTCGTTGCACCTGCGTAGCTCCCTCGACGCACGGAAGTGAGCCCGCAGATGGTGATCAAACGGCGTTCGCTGCTCGGCGGCGCGGCCGTGGCGGGTGGCCTGTTCGCCGCCGGTCCCTTCGGCGGGTTCCTGGCCCGCGAGGCCGCGCCGAAGCCGCCCACCCGGATCAAGCTCGCGCCGGCGGCCGACCTGCGCGACGGCGTACCGCGGCTGTGGGTGCCGGAGGGCTTCGCCTACCGCTCCTTTCACGACACCGAGTGGCCGGTGGTGCTCGACGACGGCAGCCGCCTGCCGGGCAGCCACGACGGCATGGGCGCGTTCCAGGCGCCGGGCGGCAACACGATCCTGGTCCGCAACCACGAGGTCAAGGTCACCGGGCAGGCGTTCGGTCCGGCCAACGTCACCTACGATCCGGCGGCCTGCGGCGGCACCAGCACGGTCGAGGTGACCCGGTACGGCGAGGTGGTGCGTTCGCACACCAGCCTGAGCGGCACGCACACCAACTGCTGCGGCGGGCGCATGCCGTGGGGCACGTGGGTCAGCTGCGAGGAGACCGTCAACGGGCCGGACGTCGCCGGGCTGGGCAACTACCTGCTCAAGGAGCGCCACGGCTTCATCTTCGAGGTGCCCGCGCAGGGCGCGGTGGAGCCGCAGCCGATCACCGCGGCGGGCCGCTTCGCGCACGAGTCGGTGGCGTACGACCCGGACGGCGGCGCGCTCTACCTGACCGAGGACAACTTCGCCTTCGCCAGCTGCTTCTACCGCTACCTGCCGCCGCGCGCGCCGGACCCGCTGCGGGCCGACGGGCGCGGCATCGCCGACGGCGGGCGGCTGCAGGCGCTGGCCGTGAAGGGCCGCCCCCGCCTGGACCTGGCCGCGGCGCAGGAACCCGGCGCGGTCTTCCCCGTCACCTGGGTCGACATCGACGACCCGGCGCCGCGCTTCCCGTACACCGAAGGGGTGCCCGCGCCGACCACCGAGCACCAGGCGCTGCGGCACGTGGGCGACCAGGGCCGCGACGGCGGCGCGGCGCTGTTCTCGCGGCTGGAGGGCTCCACGTACCGGCAGGGCGTTGTGTACTTCACCTCCACGCAGGGCGGCGGCCGGCCGGAGAAGGACGAGGGGCCCTTCGACAGCGGCTACGGCAACGGCCACGGGCAGATCTGGGCGTACCACTGCGCGGAGGAGGTGCTGCGGCTGGTGTACCAGTGCCCGGCCGTGGACGGGCTGGACTTCCCGGACAACATCACCACCAGCCCCAACGGCACGCTCATCCTGTGCGAGGACGGCGCGAACAACAACTACGTACGCGGCCTGACCCGGCACGGGGAGGTGCTCGACATCGCGCTCAACCGCCTCACCAACCGCGCCGGGGTGTCGCGTGAGCGCGACGAGTTCGCGGGCTGCGCGTTCAGCCCGGACGGGCACACGCTGTTCGTGAACGTGCTGGCGATCCACGGCATGACCATCGCGATCTGGGGGCCCTGGGCGAAACTCGGGATCTGAGCGCGGCCCCAGCTCAGGGCCGATATCAGGGTGGAAAACCACTAGGTGCTCAGGTCCAATTGCGAGATCATCGACGTATGGGCACTCTGCCGCAGCTGTCGACGAACCTCACCCTCGACGACTCCGACACTCCTCGCGACGTCGTCGACGCGATGATCCTCGCCCCGTTCAGCACGGGCGAGCAGCCGTACGCCCACACCGCCCGCCTGCCCCGGGTCCGCAAGGACGCCGCCCTGCTGCCGGAGGAGGGACACGTGCTGCGCGTGGCCACCGACGACGGCCTGCGCAGCCACCTCGCCGCGGGCGACGGCTGGACGCTGCGGGCCGCGCGCTGGCGTGGCGGCGTCGCCGAGGTGACGGTCACCGCGACCACCGAGGAGCTGGCGCTGCGCATCCTCGACGCGGCCACGCGCAACGCGCGCGAGGAGCACGCCGAGCGTGCCGACACGGTGCCGATGGGCTTCTGGCACCACTCGGCCAAGCGCGGCGCGCAGCGCAGCACCCGCCCGATCACCACCCCGGCCTGGGACGCGATCCGGGACAACTACTCCGCCGACGTGGCGGGCTCGCTGGAGCGCCTGATGACGCTCACCCCGGACTCGATCAGCGGCCGCCTGCTGCTGCTGCACGGCGTGCCCGGCACCGGCAAGACCACCGCGCTGCGCGCGCTCGCGCGGGCATGGTCGTCGTGGTGCCAGGTCGACTGCGTGCTCGACCCGGAGAACCTGTTCCACGACTCGAGCTACCTGATGGAGGTCGCCATCGGCGACGACGAGCAGGAGGAGCGCCGCTGGCGGCTGCTGCTGGTCGAGGACTGCGACGAGCTGATCTCCTCGGCCGCGAAGGCCTCCAGCGGCCAGGCGCTGTCGCGCCTGCTCAACCTCACCGACGGCCTGCTCGCCCAGGGGCGTGACGTCCTTGTCGGGCTGACCACGAACGAACCGCTCAACAAGCTGCATCCCGCCGTGGTCCGTCCCGGCCGGTGCCTGGCCCAGATCGAGGTCGGCCCGCTGCCCTTCGCGCAGGCGAGCGCCTGGCTGGGAAGCACGGTGGGCCTCAGCTCGTCGGGCGCGACACTGGCGGAGCTGTTCGCCATCCAGCGCGGCGACCGCGACCTCGTCCAGATCACCCCCGAACCCTCCACCGGCTGCTACCTGTGAACCGGGGCGTCACGAGCCACGTCCTTGCGTCGACGTTGGCCTATCTCGTCGAAAAATAGGCGATCGTTTTCGACGAGATAGGCCAACGTCTATTGCGAACGGGGCCCGGGGCCCGGGGCCCGGGTTCAGAGCAGGCGGCTGCGGCCCCAGCCGCGGTTCATGCGCCACACGGCGTAGCCGCCGGCCGCGGACGCCACCAGCAGCAGCACCCCGCAGCCGCGCAGCACGGCCGCGGCGTCACCGGCCGCCGCGCCGCCGAGCGCCTGCAGCGCCCAGTACCCCGGGGACGCGGGCGCGATCGTCTGCGCCCAGCCGGGTAGCAGCGACAGCGGCACCATCGCGCCGCCGAGCGTGGACAGCAGCAGCGCGCCGAGATCGTTGACGGCACCGAGCTCGCTGTGGCTGCGTACCGTCATCGCGGCCGCGGCCCCGAGCAGCAGCAGCGTCACCGCCCAGGCCAGGGCCGCCAGGGCGAGCAGGTCGGGGCGGGCGACCCGCAGGCCGAGCGCGACGACGCCGTACCCGAGCACCACCGCCTGCTGGGCCAGCAGCACCCCGCCGAGCGCGACCGCCTTGCCGGTCAGGATCTGCCACGGCGACGCGGGCGTGGCGCGCAGCCGGTCCAGGGTGTGCCAGGAGCGCTCGGTGAGCAGCGAGCCGCCGACGATGGACAGCCCCAGCAGCGAGAACAGCACCAGCATGCCGGTGACCGCGTGGGTCGTCCCCTGGTCGCCGATGGCGGCACGGTACAGCGGCCGCAGCACGGTGATCATCACGAGCGGCATGCCGATGCGGCTGATGACCGCCCCGGGTTCGGCGGCCAGCAGGGCCAGGTTGAGCCGGACGAGGGCGAGGCTACGCATGGTCGGCCGCCAGGGCGTGGTAGAGGTCGTCGAGGGTCTCGTGTCCGGTGAGTAGCTCGTCCTGGCTGCCCCGTTTGATGACCCGCCCGGCCCGGCACACCGCGAGCGTGGCCCCGAGATCGACCAGTTCGGGCAGGTAGTGAGTGGTGTACAGGACAGCCGCGCCGTCGGCGGCGTGGGCGCGTACGAGCCGCAGCAGCGCGGCGCGGGTGACCGGGTCGGCGCCGGTGGTGGGCTCGTCGAGCAGCAGCAGGGCGGGCCGGTGCAGCATCGCGGTCGCGGCCTGGGCGCGGCGGCGCTGCCCGCCGGAGAGCAGTCCGACGGGGCGGCGCAGCACGTCGGTCAGGCCGAGCGCCTGGGCCGTTTCGTCGATCGCCTGCCGCAGTGCCCTGCCGCGCAGTCCGGCGAGTGCGCCGAACAGGCACAGGTTGCGTTCGACGGTCACGGACAGGTAGAGCGCGATCTCCTGCGGGGCGAGGCCGACCAGGTGGCGGGCGCGGGCCGGCGGCAGGCCGCCCACGGTGACCGTGCCCGCGTCGGGGCAGGTCAGGCCGGTGACGACCTCGACGAAGGTGCTCTTGCCGGCGCCGTTGTGGCCGATCAGGCCGCAGATCTCACCGGGCGCGACGGTGAGGTCGAAGCCGTCGAGGGCGGTGACCAAGCCGTATGTCTTGCGCAGTCCCGACGCGTCCAGCATGCCGCGCCTCCTTGGTGATCTACGCTGTATAGATCTACACTGTAGAGCATGGCGGAGCTGGGTGTCGAGGCCAGGCGGCGGGAGATCCTGACCGCCGCGCTGGCGCTGGCCGACGAGCGCGGACTGGACGCGCTGTCCATGCGCGCGGTCGCGGCCCGGGTCGGGGTGACGCCGATGGCGCTGTACCCGTACGTCGGCAACAAGGACGCGCTGCTCGACGGCCTGGTCGACCTGCTGCTCGCCGAGCTGCTGCCCGCGGCGGCCACTCCCGGCGCGTGGGACGTGCGGCTGCGCGCCATCGCCCACGCGGGCCGCGCGCTGGCCCACCGTCACCCCGCCGTCTATCCGCTGCTGCTGTCGCGGCCCGCGATCACGCCCGACGCGGTGCGGCTGGTCGACGCGCTCTACGGCGCGCTGCTGGCCGCGGGCGTGCCACCGGCGCAGGTCCCGCGCCTGGAGCGCCTGGTCTCGACCTATGTGCTCGGCTACGCGGTCGGCGAGATCACCGGCCGCTTCGCGCCGGCCGACCCTCGCCGCCACGCCCGCGCCCAGGCGGCGGGCGGCGCGGCGCCATCGCATCAAGAGCTTTCGGGGGTACTGGCGCAGCCGCCCGACTGGGACGCCGAGTTCGCCGCGGGCCTCGACGACCTGCTGCGGGTGATCCTGAACCACGCCTCGACCGCCGTCACCGCGGCAGCCGCGCCACGCCGCGCCCGGTGACCCGGCACCGGCCCGTCCTTCCTGGTCAGTGGCGGACCAGCGTTAAGAAGGTGCCCTTCCGCTACGAATAGCGATGTGCAGGTGCCCTTCCTTTCGGTGGGGAGCTTGGCGGGGGTGCGGGAGTCTGCGATCGTTGGGCCGTGACCGTGTCTGGCAACGCTCCGCAGCCGTCCCATGTCGCGCTCGCCACGAGGCGGTGGGCTGATGCCCTGGTGGATGATTCAGGGCGCAACCAGCTGGCGTATTACCGCGATCTCAAGGCCGGCACGCTGCGGCTGGACGGCGCGCGGCCGGAGGCGGTGACCGTGCTGATGGCGGGCCGCACGGTGACGCTGCGTCAGTTGTTCGCCGATGAGGTCGCGCACGCGGACGCGATGCGGCGGACGCGGACCATCCGGACCCGGATGCGCACGCTGGCCGAGGAGCGGGGCGTCGACGTCGGTTATCTGGCCAGCGGGATCGCGAGCTGGTGGGAGTCGGACCGGACGCCGCGCTCGCCGGTGCTGCTGCACCGGTTGACGGTGCGCACGACCTCCGCCGCGGAGACCGACTTCGCGCTGACCCTCGATCCGGAGCCGACGGTCAACCCGGTGCTGCTGTTCAAGCTGTTCAAGGAGCACCGGCTCGACATCGACCCGGAGACGCTGCTCGACGCGCTGCCGGAGGGGCCGTACGATCCCGCGCCGCTGTTCGAGCAGCTGGCCAAGGCCGCGCAGGACGTGCGCGGCTTCACGGTGAGCCCGGAGCTGCTGGTCGGCACGTTCCTGTACGAGAAGCTGCCGATGGTCGCCGACATCACCGAGCACGGCGAGCTGCTGGAGAGCAGCGAGGTCATCGCCGCGCTGGCGGGCGACCCGCGGGCGTTGAGCGAGCTGTACGCCACCGCGCCGGTCGAGCCGGACGCCCCGGACCGGCTGCCCCCCGGTGACGAGTTCCTCGTGCTGGACGCGGACTCCTCGCAGAGCTACGCGGTCAACGCGGCGGTCGCCGGGCACCATCTGGTCGTCAAGGGTCCGCCGGGGACCGGCAAGAGCCAGACCATCGCCAACATGATCATGGCGCTGGCGGCACGGGGCCGCACCGCGCTGTTCGTCGCGGAGAAGCGCGCCGCCATCGACGCCGTGCTCGACCGGCTCAACCAGGTCGGCCTCGACGACCTCGTGCAGAACCTGCACGGCGACCAGGGCAGCCGCCGCGAGCTGGCCCGCGCGCTGGACTCGCGGCTGCAGCGGGCGCGCCACGAGACCCGGCCGACCACCGAGGACACCGACCGCAGCCTCGTCGACGCGCGCGGCGCGCTGGCCCGCCACCACGCGGCGCTGCACACCCGGCACGACCCGTGGGGCCTGTCCATGTTCGAGCTGCAGTCCCGCCTGCTGGGCATCAGCCCCGCGGACATGACCCCGCAGCGCTGGTCCGGCGAGGACCTGGCCCGCCTGGACGCGCCGGCCGCGGCCCGGCTGCGCGCCGCGCTGACGGAGCTGGCGCAGCTGGGCGCGTTCGACCCCGAGCCCGGCCCGGGTCCGTGGGTCCGCTCGACCGTGCCCGACCGCGCCACCGCGCAGCTCGCGTACACGCTGGCCGGGCAGGCGGCGACGACGCTCGCCCCGGCCCGACAGCAGATCACCGCGCTGGCCGCTCAGCTGGGCCTGTCCGTGCCGGGCACCCTGAGTTCCGCGCAGAAGATGGCCGCGCTGCTGTCCGACGTGGACGTCACGCTGCGGCGGCTGCGGCCGGAGGCGTACACCGCGGATCTCGCCGCCTGGGTCACCGCCTCGGCGGCCGGTCCCGAGCGCGGCGGCATGGGCTTCTGGCAGCGCCGCAAGGTGCTCAAGCAGATCCGGGCGCAGTGGATCGCGCCGGGCCGGCCGAGCACCGCCGAGCTGCACGAGGCCGCCGTCGCCGCAGCCGACGAGCTGGCCCGCTGGCGCGTGGTCAGCCGCGACGGTCAGCCGCCGCGCACCGGCCCTGCCGCCGCGCCGGCGCTGGCCGCGTTCGCCGAGTTCACCGGGGCGCTGGAGCCGCTGCGCGGGTACGTGCCGATCGACAACGACGACCTGACGCTGCTGCAGCCGGAGCTGGACCGGCTCGCCGGCGACCAGGCCGATCTGCTGCGCACCGCGCGCCGCAACGAGCTGGCCGCGGGGCTGGTGGAGTGGCGCGCCCGGCGGCTGCTGGACGAGCTGGCCACGCGCGGCGTCGGCGGCGACACCGCGCGGGCCGGGGCGGCGTTCGACCACGCGTGGCTCAGCTCGGTGCTGGAGCACGTGCGCTTCACCGACGAGCACCTGTCGGCGTTCCACGGCGCGGCCCTGCACGCGGCGGTGACCGAGTTCCACACCGCCGACGCCGCGCACATCACCGCCGCCGCGCAGCGGGTGCGGCACCTGGCCGCCCGCAACCTGATGGCGGTGCTCGACGAGTTCCCCGAGCAGCAGCAGCTGGTGCGCCGGGAGGCCGCGAAGAAGGCCCGGCACCTGCCGGTGCGGCGGCTGTTCGAGCAGGCCCCGGACGCGCTGACCGCGCTCAAGCCGTGCTGGGCGATGAGCCCGCTGCTGGTCAGCCAGGTGCTGCCGCCCCGGGTGCTGTTCGACGTGGTCATCTTCGACGAGGCCAGTCAGGTCGAGCCGGTCGACGGCGTGCCCGCCATCATGCGCGGCCGGCAGGTCGTGGTGGCCGGTGACGAGCACCAGCTGCCGCCGACGAACTTCTTCCAGCGCGCCGACGGCGACGCCGACCTCCCGGACGACGGCACCGCGCTCGGCGACGACGTCGAGTCGCTGCTGCAGGCGTTCGCGCACACCCTGCCGCTGCCGCAGGTGCGACATCTGGCCTGGCACTACCGCAGCCGCGACGAGCGGCTCATCGCCTTCTCCGACCGGCACGTGTACAGCCCGAACGGCAATGCGCTGACCACGTTCCCGGGCGCGGACGCCGGGGACTGCATCAGCCACGTGCTGGTCAGCGGCGAGGCCGACCCGGACGCGTCCGCCGAGAGCGGCTCCGCCGAGGTGCGCCGGGTGGTGGAGCTGATCCTCGCCCACGCCGCGCAGCGGCCCGCCGAGTCGCTGGGCGTCATCACCATGGGCATCACGCACGCCGAGCGGGTCGACGCCGCGCTGCGCCGGGCGCTGGCCGGCCGGCCGGAGCTGGAGCCGTACTTCGCCGAGCACGGGCACGAGCCGTTCTTCGTCAAGAACATCGAACGGGTGCAGGGCGACGAGCGCGACGCGGTGATCCTGACCGTCGGCTACCCGAAGGGCCTGGACGGGCGGATGCTGTACCGGTTCGGGCCGCTGAACACCAAGGGCGGCCACCGGCGGCTCAACGTGGCGATCACCCGGGCCCGCCGCCGGATGACGGTGGTCAGCTCGTTCACCCACCTGGACATGGACCCGCAGCGGCTGCGGGCCGAGGGCGCGGTGATGCTGCGCGACTTCCTGGCGTACGCCGCCTCCGGCGGCCGCCGCGAGTCGCTGGCCGCGACGACCTCCCCGGCGCTGAACCCGTTCGAGGCCGACGTGCTGGCCAAGCTCACCGCCGCGGGCATCCCGCTGGTGGTCCAGCACGGCATCGGCGGGCAGCGGATCGACTTCGCCGCGACCCACCCGGACGACCCGGAGCGGCTGGTGCTGGCGATCGAGGCCGACGGGGCGTCCTACCACGCCTCGCCGACGGTGCGCGACCGCGACCGGCTGCGCCAGCAGCACCTGGAACGGCTGGGCTGGCGCTTCCACCGGATCTGGTCCACGGACTGGATGCGCCAGCGCGAGGTGGAGATCGCCAAGGCGCGGGCCGTGTACGACCTGGCGGTGTCGGAGTCGGCCGGGCTGCCGGCGGACACCGTGGCCGAGGGCGTCACCCTGCGGCTGCCGTCGGCGACCGGGCGCAGCGGCCCGAAGCCCGAGCTGCCCGCGGCCGCGCAGATCACCGAGGTGCCGCGGCAGACGCTGGTGGACCTGATCCGCTGGATCGAGAGCGACGGCCTCAACCGCACCGAGGACGAGGTGATCGCCGAGGCCACCGCACAGCTGGGCTTCGCCCGCCGGGGTCCGCGCATCACCGAGGCGCTGCGCCAGGCACGGACCGAGGCACGGCGGGAGGCGGGACCTACTTCTTGACGGCGGCGCGCAGCACGTCGCGCACCGCGTCCAGCATCGGGATCTGGTCCAGTTCGGACGCGGAGTGCCAGCTGGGCTCGACCATGATGCCGTCGGGCTGCGGGCGCAGGTCGCCGCCGAGCACGGTCACGCCGTACAGCATGAACACGCCGTGGAAGTCGATGCCGCCGGTCAGCTGCCGGTGGTCGGAGCCGACCTCCAGCAGGGCGTCGACACGCACCTCCAGGCCCGTGGTCTCGGCGAACTCGCGCACGACCGTCTCGGCGGGGTGCTCGCCGTGCTCGATGGTGCCGCCGGGCGGCATCCATTTGCCGAGGTCCCCGTGGGCGCTGCGGCCGATCTGCACGAGCAGCACGGTGTCGCCCTCGCGCGCCAACCCGTACGCCGAGACCCGCTGCCACTGCCTGACCATCGTCACGATGAGAAAGCCTGCCATGTTCTCGCGCGGTCGCACAGATGGTCGAACCGCTGATTCGCCACTCAGAGGGCTTCTTCCTGCTCACACCTGCAGAATTCGGCCCGCGCGCCCGACACGCGGACGGTGACGGGGCAGCCGCGCGGCCCCGGTCGCCGGCCCAGCACCGGCCCGCGAGGCTGCCGCCCGGGTGGACGCGTCGCGAACAGCGGGTTGACCCGGCGAAATTCACCGATTCGGCGGAGGCGAAGTCGGCCTTTCGGTGAAACCGCAGTGACACAGGTCAAGGCCTATAGTCGCGGACATGGCACGTGACCCCGACTTCGACCCCTGCAAGCTGGTCGAGCACGGCTCCGGCGAGTTCAGCCTGATCTTCGACGACTTCGACGACTATGTGGACATCTTCGACGAGCAGGGCTGGCTCGGCAACGGCTACGCCTGGGAGGGCGTGGTGCAGGTGCTGCTGGCCGAACGCGCGCCCGAGGTGCTCGACCAGGTCGAGTTCGACTCCGAGGCCGACCTGTTCTCGGTGCGCGCCGCCGAGATCGAGCCGTTGCAGGAGGTGGCCGCCACCATCCGCGACGCGGTCGTCGACCTCGACGTGCTGGCCGACGCGATCACCCGCGCCGAGGAACAGGGCTTGCTGGACTGAATTCGGGTGCCCCGATCGGGTGGATCGGCTAGTTTCCGCCCATGCCCGACATGGTGTATCCAGCCAAGCCCCGCCCCGGCGACCGCATCGCGGTCCTGTCCCCCAGCGCCGGGGTGCCCGCGGTCTTCCCGGACGTGTACGAGCTGGGCCTGTCCCGGCTGCGTGACGAGTTCGGGCTGGTCCCGGTGGAGTTCCCGACCACCCGCGCGGCGTCGGCCACACCGCGTGAGCGGGCCCGCGACATCACCGCGGCCTTCGCCGACCCGGCGATCCGCGCGATCATCGCCAGCATCGGCGGCGACGACCAGATCACCGTGCTGCGCCACCTCGACGACGAGGTGATCCGGGCCAACCCCAAGCCGTTCTTCGGCTTCTCCGACAACACCAACCTGCTCAACCACCTGTTCCACCTCGGGGTGGTCGCCTTCCACGGCGGCGCGGTGATGACCTCGCTGGCCCGCGGCGGCGGCATGCACCAACTGTCGGCGAGCAGCCTGCGCGCTGCCCTGTTCACGCCCGGCTGGCAGGAGCTGACCGCCTCGGCCGACCACGGCGACGAGCCGAACGACTGGGCGGACGCCTCGCTGCGCGGTGTGCCGCCGCGTATGTGGCCGGTCGACGGCTGGCGCTGGGAGGGGCCGCGGCGCGTCGTCGAGGGGCCGCTGTGGGGCGGCTGCCTGGAGATCCTGTCCTGGCTGCTGCAGGCGGGCTTCGTCGGGCCGCCGGAGCGCTTCGACGGGCACGTGCTGGTCGTCGAGACCTCGGAGGAGATGCCCGCCGCCGAGGAGGTCTTCCGGACGCTGCGCAACATGGGCGAGCGCGGTCTGCTGGAGCGCTTCGGCGCGATCCTGGTCGGGCGGCCCATGGCCTGGAACTTCGAGCGGCGGCCCACGCCGGGGCAGAAGGCGGTGTACCGCGACGAGCAGCGCGACGCGGTCCGGCGGGCCGTGGCGGCGTACGCCCCGGACGCGGTGCTCGTGTTCGACCTGGACATCGGCCACACCGACCCGCAGCTGATCCTGCCGGTCGGCGGGGACGTGCGGGTCGACGCGGTCGAGCAGCGGATCAGCGTGCGCTACTGATCACGGCTGATCGGGCGGCGGGACGACGGCGACGCGGGTCTGCGGCAGTCCCTCGGGGTGGTGCTCGCGCACGTACGCGATGAGCTTCTCGCGGATCTCGCAGCGCAGGTCGTAGGCCTTCGCCGCGTCGTCGGCCGAGGCCAGCACGCGCACCACCATGGCGGTCTCGGTGGTGTCGACGACCTGCAGCACCCAGTCCCGGCGGTCCCACAGCGGCGACGCCTCCACGACGCGCTGCGCCTGCTCGCGCAGCGCGTCGACCGGCATGCGGTGGTCCAGGTAGAGGATCGACGCGCCGAGCACCCGGGCGTCGTTGCGGGTCCAGTGCTGGAACGGCGTGGTGGTGAAGTAGGTGGTGGGCAGCACCAGCCGGCGCTCGTCCCACAGCCGGACCACGACGTAGGTCAGCCGCAGCTCCTCGATGCGGCCCCACTCCCCCTCGACCACGACCACGTCGTCGAGGCGCAACTCGTCGGTGAAGGCCAGCTGCAGGCCGGCGAAGATGTGTGCCAGGGTGGCGTGCGCGGCCAGCGCCGCCACGACACCGGCCAGCCCGGCCGAGGCGAGCAGGGACGCGCCGAGGGCGCGCAGCGGTGCGAAGGTCATCAGGATCGACGCGACGGCCAGCAGGGTGACGGTGACCGCGGTGAGGCGGCGCACCATGCCGATCCGGGTACGCGCCCGCCGGTAGCGCCGGTTGTCGGCGACGTCGACGGGCAGCCGCCGGAACGCGGCGTCCTCCAGCACGAACAGCACCCGCACCGCCAGCCAGGCCGACGTCGCGATCAGAGCGATGACCAGCGTGTGGTGCACGACCTCGCGGGCCGGTCCGGTCAGCCCGGTGAACGGCAGCGCCACCATCAGCGCGACCACCACCAGCACGGCCCGGAAGGCCCACCGACAGGCCTGGCTGAGCTGTTCCAGGAACCGGCGGTACCTGCGGCGGGCGACCAGCCGCACCACCAGTCGCGACAGCCAGCCCACGACCACCGCCACGCCGATCGCCGCGATCACGACGACCGCCGCCCGCATCAGCTGCTCGGCTTCCATCAGCAGCTGCCGGTGCTGGTCGGCGTCACGGCGTCACCTCTCACGGCGGGGTACGAGATCACGTTCTCACCCCTACCCGCGCCCCCGAACGGAAAACGCCGCCTTCACCGGACCGGAAGGCCTGGTGAAGGCGGCGTATCGGGCGTGCCGAGGGGTCAAGCCCGGCCCGGACCCGCGACGTGTCAGAGGTTGGCCAGCAGCTCGACCGGCGCCTCGACGATCTTGCCGGCGGGCTTCTCGACCGTCACCGGCTCGCCGTAGGCGGAGTACGTCACGACCATGTCGGTGATGCCCGCCTGCGGCACGGCGTCGCCCACGGCCATCGTCATGGTGAGCAGGCGGCCCTGGTCGTCCAGGGTGGCGGTGAACGGCACCGCGGTGGCCTTGTCGCCCAGCGCGGCGGCCGCGGCCGCGTTCATGGTCGGCGACTTGGTCATGTCGATGGTGCCCTTGACCTTGTTGGTGCCGTCCCAGCTGACCTGCGCGGCGGTGCGCAGCAGGTTCTCGCTGAACGACGGGTCCTCCAGCGACTTGCGCACGGTGCTGTTCGGGCCGAGCTTGGTGACGTCGACGTGCATCCAGTCCTTGGGCAGGCCCGGGACGCCGGCGTACTTCAGCCAGACCTCGTCACCGATCTGCACGGTGTCCATGGTCAGGTTCTGCCCCATGGCGCCGATCACCATGTTCATGGCGACCTTCTTGTTCGGGCCGTCGACGCTGCCGGTGGCCTTCATCGAGGCGGCGCCGCCCATGGTCATGGTGATCTTCGCGGTGGTGGTCTTCAGCTTGCCCGTCGCGGCGGTGAGCGCGTCGGCGGCCGAGGCCTGCGCCTGCGTGGAAGCCGCCGCGGCCGACGGCGTCGCGCCGGGCTCGGCCTTGGAGGCCGGCTGGCAGCCGGCGACGAGCGCCGCGGCCGCGATCAGGCCGACCGCCGCGATACCCAGACGTCGTGTCCTCACGTGCATGTCCCTCCCCTTTCGAATCCCCGGCAGTCGCACCGGGGGCACAGCTCAAGGAGCCTAGAAGGCGTTCGCCAATGTCGCCTGTCGAGCGGGTGACGTCTTGACGTCACTGCCCGCGTCCGTGATCATCGACAGCGACCTGTCGCGACCTCGGCGGACACCGCATGACCTGCCTGCGGACCGTACGGGCTGAAACGTCGACTACCCCTCGACGCGGAAGGCGACACCTCATGCGTGTTCCTCATCACGCCCCCTTCGACGTACTGGTGCTCGGCGGTGCCGGGGTGGACACCATCGTCGAGGTCCCGCAACTGCCGCTGCCCTATGCGGACAGCTACCTGGTTCCGGCGATCACCACGCGGGCCGGGCAGACCGGGGACTTCCTCGCGCTCGGGCTGGCCGCGCTGGGGCTGCGCACCCACCACGTCGACGTGCTCGGCGACGACCCCGAGGGCGCGCTGGTGCGGGCCCTGCACGCCAGGGCGGGCATCGCTCTCACCGAACTGCCTAGCAGCACCGGCACCAAGCGGGCGGTCAACCTGGTCGGCCCGGACGGGCGGCGGCTGTCGCTGTACGACATCAGCCGCGGCGGCGAGCACGACCGCTTCCCCGAGCCGCTGCTGGCGGAGCTGGCCGCGGGCTGCCGGCACGTGCACGTGTGCATCACCCATCCGGGCTCGTTCGCCCTGGCGCAGCTCGCGGCGCTGGACGTGACCGTCTCCACGGACCTGCACGACTGGGACGGCGAGAACCCGTACCACGAGCAGTTCGCGGCGGCGGCCGATGTGGTGTTCGTCTCGGCCACCGCGCTGGCCGACCCCGCAGCCGCGCTGCGCCGGGTGCTGGCACTGGGTCGGGCCCGGATCGCCGTGGCCACCGACGGCGACCGCGGCGGCCACCTGCTGACCCGCGATGACCAGGCGGTACGCCGGTTCGCCGCGGTGCGGCCGCCGCGGCCGGTGGTGGACTCCAACGGCGCGGGCGACGCGTTCGCCGCCGGCTTCCTGTACGGTCTGACACAAGGCCTGCCGCCGGACGTCTGCGCACGTTACGGCGCGATCGCCGGGGCTCACGCATGCACGGTCGCGGCGACCGAAGTGGACCCGCTCGACCGCGCCGGACTTCTGGCACGCGCCGACACGTTTTGAGTGGTGCGTGTGCGGTTACATGGGGTGCATGAGCCTGCTGTTCCGCAAGACCTGGAAACTCGGCCCCCTGCGCCTGAACTTCACGCAGGGCGGCCTGTCCTCCTGGAGTCTCCGCATCGGCCGCTGGTCGTGGAACTCCCGCACCCGGGCACACCGGGTGGACCTGCCCGGCCCCTGGTCCTGGAAGCAGAACAAGGGTGGCGGGGACAGGAGCTGATCTGACCCGTTCCCGGTGCGCGCCGCTTCCGCAGGGCGCGCACCTTGCTGCGTTCAGCGGCCGGATGCTGTCGGTGGCCGGTGGTTACCTGGCAGAGGTAACCACAGGACTGAAAGGAGACCAGCCATGGCACTGGACTGGAAGGTCGTCATCGACTGCGCCGACCCGCACGCGCAGACGGCGTTCTGGGCGCAGGCCCTGGGATACGAGGTCGAGGACAACTCGGCCCTCGTCGAACAGCTCGCCGCGCAGGGCGCGATCCGCCCGGAAGTCTGGGTGGAGACCGGCGGCCGCAAGGCGTTCCGCGACCTGGTCGCCGTGCGCCACCCCGACGACCCGGTGCAGCCGTTCACCGGCGTCGGTCTGGGCCGCCGCCTGCTGTTCCAGCGGGTGCCCGAGCCCAAGCAGGGCAAGAACCGCCTGCACCTGGACCTGCACGCGGGTCCGGAGCGCCGCGACGACGAGGTCAAGCGCCTGGAGAGCCTGGGCGCGACGATCCTGCGCGAGGTGCAGGAGCCGGGCAGCCACCACGTGGTGCTGGCCGACCCCGAGGGCAACGAGTTCTGCGTGCAGTGATCAGACGGGCAGCGTCCACTGCTCGCGCACGCCGACGCGGCGGAACCCCAGCCGCTCGTTGATCGCCAGCATGTGGCTGTTCGACGGGTCGGTGGTGGTGTGCACGCGGCGCACCACCCCGCCGTCGGCGGCCAGCCGGCGCACCATCTCGGCCTTCATCCACAGCCCGAGCCCGTGTCCCCGGTGCGCGGGCACCACCACGGTGTCGTCCTGGTGGGCCAGTTCCGGGGCCAGCAGCGGGATCTCCAGCACGGTCAGCCCGGCCACCGTGCCGCCGGCCTCGTGCACCGCCGCCACCACCCGCCGCTGCACACCGGCCGCCCGCGCGCAGCGCTCCCGGGCCCGCACCAGCTCGGGCGTGTTCGGCGCGGCAAGGTAGCCGAGGCCGCCGTCGGGCGAGTCGGCCATCGCGTCGACGGCCGCGGCATACGAGGCCAGCAGCTCTTCGGGTGCCTCGTCGGACCAGCACACCAGCCGGTAGCCGGCGGCGGGGCGGTCGCCGAGCGCGGCCGGGTCGAGCGTGCCCAGGTCGGCTTCGGACTCCCACAGCTCCTGGGCCTTGCGCGCGCCGACCGCCGCCGCCCAGGCCGGGCCCGGGCCGCCCTGCGCCGCGCTCAGCACCAGCGTGTCCCGGCCCTGCTCGGACGCGGCCACGCGCATCGCGGCCAGCAGCGCGGACCCGTGACCCGACCGGCGGTGCCGCGGATGCACGGTCACCTCGGCGAAACCCCAGCCCAGGTTCTCCCGATCGGACAGGAACAGTTCGGCCAGCCCCACCACCTCGCCGCCGGCGCAGCCCAGCCAGTGCAGCACCCGACCGTCCGGGCGGGGTGCCAGCAGGGCCGCCGCCCGCGCCGCCGGGGGCAGGCAACGGTGCCCCGGATCGTCATGGGCGCCTGCGGCGGCAGCCACCTCGTGCCAGCACGCCAGTTGCTCGCGCAGCCCCAGCCGGGGATCGAACGGCGTCACACGCATACCGGTGTTGTAGCGTGCCGGACCCCGCTCACGCCAGCGGCTTTGCCCACGGCGAAGGGCGGCCCGGCGGCCCGCCCCCGTTGACAGACCGACAGGCCGCATCGCCACGCCCCAATGCGCTGGCCGCCATCCTGCGGGCGGCCGGTTGCGCGGCGGTTGCGCGCTGACTTGACCATCGAAGCGACGGTCGGACACCCTGGGCGGGACATGGGAGCAAGTGTGATCACCTTCGGCGTGCTGGGACCGCTGGCCGTGCACCGCGACGGGCAGCCGGTGGAGCTGCCGGCCGCGATGCTGCGCCGCCTGCTGGCTGCGCTGCTCAGCCGGGCCAACCAGCCGATCTCCGCGGACCGGCTGGCCGACACGCTCTGGGAGGGCAACCCGCCCGCCACCGCCCGCAAGACCCTGCAGGTGTACGTGCACCGCCTGCGCAGCGCCCTCGGCGACCCGGCCCGCGTCTCGCACGGTCCGGGCGGTTACCGGATCGCCGCCACCGCCGCCGAGCTGGACAGCCTCGCCTTCACCGACCTGCTCGGCCAGGCCAGGACATCGCGCCGGGCCGGGGACGACCACGCCGCCGCGAAACTGTTCGAGCAGGCGCTGGCGCTGTGGCGCGCCGAGCCGTACGCCGATCTGCCCGCCGACGCGCTGCTCACCGACGAGGTGGGGCGGCTGTCCGACGAGCACCTGCGGGCCCGGGAGGAGAGCCTCGGCCTGCGCCTGGACCTGGGCGGCCACGCCGAGGCCGGTCCCGAACTGGCCGCGCTGGCCGCCGCCCACCCGTACCGGGAGAGCCTGCTCGCCCTGCTGATGCTGGCCCACTACCGGGCGGGACGGCGCGCCGAGGCCCTGGAGGTGTTCCGGGCCGCGCGCGCCCGGCTGGCCGAGGAGCTGGGCATCGACGCGGGCGCGGCGCTGCGCCGGGTGCACGCCGCGGTGCTGCGCGACGACCCGCGCTTGGACCGTCTCACCGTGTCCGAGCTGGACACGCTCGCCGAGTCCGCCCCGGCCGGGCCCGGGGGCACCGTCCCGGCGCAGCTGCCCGCGGACACGCCCGTCTTCAGCGGCCGCACCGCCGAGCTGGCCCGGCTGGCCGGTCTGCTGCCCGCCGACCGCGCCGCCGGGCTGACCACCGTGGTGATCTCCGCGATCTCGGGGACCGCCGGGGTGGGCAAGACGACCCTGGCCGTGCACTGGGCGCACCGCGTCGCCGAGCGCTTCCCCGACGGCCAGCTCTACCTCAACCTGCGCGGCTACGACCCGGACGGCACCGCGATGGGGCCCGCCGAGGCGGTGCGCAGCCTGCTCGACGCGTTCGCGGTGCCGCCCGAGCGCATCCCGGCCACCCTCGACGGCAGCCTCGGCCTGTACCGCAGCCTGCTGGCAGGCAAGCGGGTGCTGGTGGTGCTCGACAACGTGCGCGACGCTGAGCACGTACGCCGACTGCTGCCCGGGTCGCCGACCTGCCTCGTGCTGGTCACCAGCCGCGACCAGCTGCCCGCGCTGGTCGCCACCGAGGGCGCGCGGCCGCTGACCCTGGGCCTGCTCGACGACGCCGAGGCGCGCGAGCTGCTCAGCCGCCGGATCGGGGCCGACCGCGCGGCCGCCGAACCGGAGGCGGTCGCGCGGCTGCTGCGCATGTGCGGGGGCCTGCCGCTGGCGCTGGCGGTCGTCGCCGCCCGCGCAGCGATCTCGGCCGAGGTGCCGCTGGCCGAGCTGGCCGAGCGGCTGCACGCCGAGGGCGCGGGCCTGGACGCGTTCACCGGCTGGGACGCCGCGACCGACGTACGGGCCGTGTTCTCCTGGTCCTACCGCGCGCTGAGCGCTCCCGCCGCCCGGATGTTCCGGCTGCTCGGCCTGCACCCGGGCCCGGATCTGGCGGTGCCCGCCGCGGCGAGCCTCGCCGGGGCGCCGCTCGCGGCGGCGCAGGCCGCGCTCGACGAGCTGGAACGGGCGCACCTGGTCACCGAGCACGTCCCGGGGCGCTACCAGTGCCACGACCTGCTGCACCTGTACGCAGCGGAGCTGGCCCAGGAGGACGAGCCCGAACCCGAGCGCCTCGCCGCGCTCGGCCGGCTGCTCGACCACTACCTGCACACCGCCCGGCGGGCTGATCTGCGGCTGGAGGCCGTCCGGCAGCCGCTGCCGGTCGACGACCCGGCCGAGGGCACGCTGGTCGACGACCCCGGCGACGCCGCGGCGGCGGTGCGCTGGTTCACCGCCGAGCACGCCTGCCTGGTGGCGGCGGTCAACCGCGCCGCGGCGGCCGGCTGGGACCGACGGGCCTGGCAGCTGTCCTGGCAGCTGACGACCTACCTGGACCGGCGCGGGCACTGGTCCGATCTGATCACCGTGCTGACCGCGGCGCTCGGCGCGACGGCCCGGCTCGGCGACCGGCCCGCCCAGGCCCACCTGCACCGGCACGTGGCCCGTACGCAGGTGCGGCTGGGTCGCCACTCCGACGCGCTGGCGAGTTTCCACGCGGCGCTGGAGCAGTACCGGGCGGTCGGCGACCACGCCGGGCAGGGCCACACCCACCACAACCTCGGCGTCGCGTTGGAGATGCAGGGCGACACCGAGCAGGCGCTGCACCACACCGAGCAGGCGCTGGCGCTGTACACCACCGCCGGTTACCTGCCCGGCCAGGCGCGGGCGCTCAACGGCATCGGCTGGTACCGCGGCCTCGCCGGCGACCACCGTGCCGCGCTGGAGCACTGCCATCGGGCGCTGGCCCTGTTCACCGAGCTGGGCGACCGCAACGGGCAGGCGCACACCCTGGACAGCCTCGGCTACGCCCACGCCCAGCTCGGCGACCACGCGCAGGCGATCGCCTGCTACGAGCAGACCCTGGCGCTGTACCTCGACTTCGGCGACCGCTTCGGCGAGGCGGAGACGAACGCCCACCTCGGCGACAGCCACCACGCCGTGGGCAACGCGCAGGCCGCCGCCTACTGGACCCGGGCGCTGGAGATCTTCGAGGAGCTCGGCCACGCCGAGGCCGCCACGGTGCGCGAGAAGCTGCGGCGGCCCGGCGGCTAGAGCAGCTCGATGACGGTGGCGTTGGCCATGCCGCCGCCCTCGCACATCGTCTGCAACCCGTAGCGGATGCCGTTGTCGCGCATGTGGTGGATCAGCGTGGTCAGCAGCCGCGCGCCGCTGGCGCCCAGCGGGTGGCCCAGCGCGATCGCGCCGCCGCGCGGGTTGAGCCGGGCCGGGTCCGCCCCCGTCTCGGCCAGCCAGGCCAGCGGCACTGGCGCGAACGCCTCGTTGACCTCGTACGCGCCGATGTCGCCGATGGACAGCCCGGCCCGCTTGAGCGCCTTGGCGGTGGCCGGGATCGGCGCGGTGAGCATGATCACCGGGTCGTCGGCGGCGACGACCGCGGTGTGGATGCGGGCGATGGGGGCGTACCCGTGCTCGGCGGCCCAGGCCGACGTCGTGACCGCGATCGCGGCCGCGCCGTCGGAGATCTGCGACGCGGTGCCCGCGGTGACCACACCGTCGGCCTTGAACGGGGTCGCCAGCTGGCCCAGCTTCTCCAGCGACGTCTCGCGCCGGATGCCCTCGTCGGCGTACACGTCGCCGACCGGGGCGATCTCCGCGGCGAACAGCCCGCCGTCCGATGCCGCGGCCGCCTTCTGGTGGCTGGCCAGCGCGTACTCGTCGAGCTGCGCCCGGCTGAAGCCCCACCGGGCGGCGATCATCTCCGCGCCGACGCCCTGGTTGAACGGCACGGGGGCGTCCCCGGCGAAGCCCGGCACCCCGGCGTAGCGGCTGCGCACCTCGGGCCCGTACGGGAAACCCAGCTCGCCGACCGACGAGCCCATCGGCACCCGGCTCATCGACTCCACGCCCGCGGCCACGACCAGGTCGGCCTGCCCCGACAGCACGGTCGCGGCGGCGAAGTGCACGGCCTGCTGGCTGGAGCCGCACTGGCGGTCCAGGGTGGTGCCGGGCACGGTCTCCGGCCAGCCCGCGGCGAGCACCGCGTTGCGGCCGATGTTCCAGGACTGCTCGCCGGTCTGCGAGACGCAGCCGAGGATGACGTCGTCCACGTCGGCCGGGTCGAATCCGCTGCGGTCGCCGAGGTCCTGCAGGATCTGCCCGGCCAGGTCGACGGGGTGCACGCTGGCCAGGCCGCCGTTGCGCCGGCCGACGGGGGTACGGACCGCTCCGATGATCACCGCATCACGCATGACAGCAGCCTACTGCGAAGTAACCTGAACGGTCACTCAGGTCCGCGGCGGCCTCCGGTCAGAACCGGAACAACCCCGCGACGAGCAGCACGACCAGCGCGCCGACCGTGATCCAGCGCGCCCGCGCCGACACCCGCCGGTCAGCCAGCAATGCACCCAGCGCGTACGCCGCCATGATGGCGACCACCCACAGCTGCGGTGTGCCCAGGAAGAACCTGCCCGCCAGGCCGAACGCCAGCAGCAGGAACACCAGCGGCCCGGCCACCGCGACCGGCCATGCCGGGCGCACCCGGGCCAGCCGCAGCAGGCCCCACATCGACACCGCCGCGCCCAGCAGGCACAGGAACATGATCCCGATCGCGTCGCCCAGGCACCGCATGCCCTCCCCGGTGCAGCCACGCAGCTGGATCACCGCGTAGGCCACGCCCATCCACACGGCCAGGGACACGAAGGCGCATCCCGCGGCGCGGGCCGCGCGGGCCGCCGGGCTCACTGCGGAATCGGGCTCGATGCTCGTCATGACCGACATCGTGGCAGACGGGAACCGGTCCGGGCACCGGCGCTATGGTTGGCCACCATGAGCCTTTACGACGTTTCGATCAAGACCCTGCAGGGCGGCGACGCCGACCTCGCCCAGTACCGCGGCAAGGCCGTGCTCGTCGTCAACGTCGCCTCCCGCTGCGGGCTGACCCCGCAGTACACCGGGCTGCAGAAGCTCGCCGAGGCGTACGCCGAGCAGGGGCTGGTCGTGCTCGGCGTGCCGTGCAACCAGTTCGCCGGGCAGGAGCCGGGCAGCGCCGAGGAGATCGCCGAGTTCTGTGACGTCAACTACGGCGTCACCTTCCCGCTGACCGAGAAGATCGACGTCAACGGCGCCGACCGGCACCCGCTGTACGACCTGCTCACCGAGACTGCCGACGCCGACGGCGAGGCCGGCGACGTCAAGTGGAACTTCGAGAAGTTCGTCGTCGACCGGTCCGGGACCGTCACCGCCCGGCTGCGCCCGCAGGTCACCCCCGAGTCGCCGGAGCTGGTCGGCGCCGTCGAGCGCGCCCTGGCCTGATCACGACCGGCCCTCGTCGGGCCGTACCTCCTCCGCCGGCTCGGCCACGGGCCGCTCGGGTGCCGCGGGCATCTCCTCGGGTCCCGCCTCCAGGGCGGGCAGCCCGTTGCGGGGATCCTGCTTGGGCACGTCGCGCAGGGGCAGGTACGGCTCGGCGTCGGGCGGCATGCCCGCCGCGATGGCCCGCGCCCGGCCCAGCTCGGCGTCGAACTTCGCCCCCAGCAGCACCGCGACGTTGGTCAGCCAGAGCCACACGAGGAAGGCGATGACCCCGCCGAGCGCGCCGTAGGTCCGGTTGTACGAGTCGAACGTCGCGATGTAGTACGCGAACCCGGCCGACACCGTGATCCAGGTGGCCATCGCCACCATCGTGCCCGGCGTGATCCAGCGGAACCCGCCCAGCCGCGCGTTCGGCGCGGCCCAGTAGAGCAGCGCCAGCAGCAGGTTGATCACCACCACCAGGATCGGCCACTTCGCGATGTCGAGGATCTTCACGGTGGTGTCCTCGACGCCGAACGCGCGCCCGACACTGGTGGCCACCCGGCCGCTGAGCACCACCGCGAGCGCGCTCGCGGCCAGCGACACCCCGGTCACCGCGGTGACGAACAGCTGCACCGGGACCGTCTTCCACAGCGGCCGGCCCTCCGGCACGTCGTAGATCACGTTCGCGGCGCGCATGAACCCGCCGATGTAGCTGGTCGCCGACCAGAACGCGATGGCCAGACCGACCGCCAGCGCGACGCCCGCCGCCCGCTGGTCGTAGCGCAGGTTGTCGATGATCTCCAGCACCGCGTGCCGAGCCGGCGGCGGCGTCAGCTCGCTCAGGTTCTCGGCGACCGCGTCGCTGGTCGGACGCCCGAACAGGCCCACCCCGGCGACCAGCACCAGCAAACCGGGCAGGATCGAGGTCACGCTGTAGTAGGTCAGCGCCGCCGCCCGGTCGGCCAGCTCGTCGTTGAGCAGCTCCACCACGGTGCGCCGGGCCACCCCCAGCCAGGCCCGCAAGCCCAGCTCCGACGGCCGCTCCGGCCCGCGGGCCAGGATGTGCAGCAGCCGCTCCCGGTGGGCCCGGCCCGGTTCCCTCGTACGCGCCACCGCTGCCTCCGCCACCGAACGATCGATACCCCCGTATGACACCAGAGGTGGGCGGCGCGCGACAAGGTCACGGTGGCGCAGCGTCGTCAGTGGATCACGCCCGCGCACCGAACCCGGCACGTATTATCAGGTCACCCCCGGTTACGCGGCGCACCGCAGTGCGCCGCGGCTAGCACGACGGGGGTAGGCGCATGGGCTGGAAGTACCACTCACCACCGGGATGGCCCACGCCGCCGGAGGACTGGACGCCCCCGGCGGGCTGGCGGCCCGATCCGGCCTGGCCACCCGCGCCCGAGGGCTGGCAGTTCTGGGTCAGCGACGGGGCCGACGACCCCACGCTGATGTTCGAACTGCCCGACGACGATTCGTTCACCAGCCTCGACGAACTCATCGGAGCTTCCCCGGAGACCGACGTACAGCCCGTGGCCGGCGTCACGGTGTCCGACCCGGTGCCGGAAGCGGCGCCTGCCTGGTCGGCGGCCGACGAGGTCGCCCAACCCGCCGCGACCGGCCCCGAGCCGTCCTTGCAGCCGGAGCCTGCCCTGGTGACGACCATGGACGGGGCCGAGCCGTCGGCTTCGGTGACGGCGATGGACGCGGACCCGCCCACAGCGGCCGTCGACGCCGCGCAGCCGGCGGCGAGCGGGCAGTCGGACCTTTTCCCGGCCGCGCAGCCGGTGCTGGCCGCGCAGACCGCGATGGCGATGGACGCGGCCGCGCAGGCGGCGTGGTCCGACGAGCGGCCGCAGCCGGCCTGGCCGGTCGATCCGGTGCTGTCGGCGGAACCGGGCTGGATCACCGAGCCCGCGCCCGAACCGGCCCTGCCCGATGCGGCCCCGCCGGCCTGGACCGACGAGCAGACCACCCCGGCCTGGGAGACCGAACCCGCCGCGTCCGCCGCACCGGTCTGGGCGAAGCCGGCCGGCGGCGAGGACGCGCAGGAGGCGGGCGACCGGATCGCGGAACCGGTGAGCGCCATGGCGGGGCAGATCCCGCCGTCATCCGAACCGGACACCGCACCAGCCGATCCCGAACCCGAACTCGTGGCCGCGAACGCGGTCGCCGGGCCTGAGCCGCTCGGCCCGGTGGACACACCCGGATTCGAGCCGATCGTGCCGGTGACCGGGCCGGTCACGCCGGTCTACGGGCCGGTCACCGCCCCGCCGCTGACCTCGGGCATCGCCTGGCCGTCGCCGGTGGACCCGCCGTCGGCGCAACCAGCCCCGGACACCGCGGTCGCCGCGCCCGTCGCGGGTGTGCCGGTCGCGGACGTGCCGGTGGCAGGCGGGGCCGTGCCCGCCATGGCGTTCGCGGCCGCGCCGCCGGACCCGGCGGCCGGTGGCACGCAGGGCCCCGACGGGGCGCACGTGCCGGCGCACGCGGCGACGCACGTGCCCGCGCACGCGGCTCCGGCCAGGCGCAAGCCCTGGTGGGTATGGGGGCTGGCCGGGGCGGCCGGGTTGCTGCTGTGCACCGTGGTCGGTGTCGGCGGCTTCGTCGCCACCCGGATCGGCGGCTCGCCCGGCGCGGTCGCCGACCCGAGCGCCACCGAGGTCGGCTCACCGCCCGACGCCCGATCCACGCAGCAGGCGCAGGGTCGGCCGATCCCGACGCCGAGCCGGCAGGCCGCCGAGGCGCTACCGCAGGACCAGGTCTTCGAGGGCACCGGGCCGCAGGTGGTGCCGGTCGAGCTGGGCAGCACCTTCCACACCGTCGCGCTCACCTACTCCGGCACGGGACCGTTCGTCGTACGCACCGTCAAGGCCGACGGCCAGGAGATCCAGACGCTGGTCAGCGCCGCGGAGAGCTACGAGGGCGTACGCCCGCTGGACCTGGGCGAGATGCGGCCCGACGCGGTGAGCATCCAGGCCGAGGGCGGCTGGCGCATGGTGGTGCGCCCGCTGGCGTCCGCGCAGACGTTCAGCGGCAACGCGTCCGGGGTGGGCGCGGACGTGCTGCTGATCCCGCGTACGGCGGCGGAGTCGGTCAAGGTCGCGTTCGACCACCGCGGCACCGGCAAGTTCACGGTGCAGGCGATCGGCTCGGACAGCGCCACGCTGATCAGCCAGGAGGGCGACTTCACCGGCGAGACGATGCTGCCCCGCGGCACGGTCGTGGTCGTGATCGACACCAACGGGGTGTGGACCTTCAGCCGCGAATAGCTGCGTACGATCACCGCCATGGGTCCGCTGGACGGCTTGAAGGTGCTCGAGGTCGGGGGGATCGGCCCCGGTCCGTTCTGCGGCATGTACCTGGCCGACCTGGGCGCGGACGTGGTACGGGTGGACCGTCCGGGCGGCGGCGTCACGGCCGTGGACCCGAGGTTCGACCTGCTGCAGCGCGGCAAGCGGGCGATCGCCGTGGACCTGAAGGACCCGGACGGTGTGGCCCTGCTGCTGCGCCTGGTGGACCGGGCCGACGTGCTGGTCGAGGGCTTCCGGCCGGGCGTCGCCGAGCGCCTGGGCTTCGGGCCGGACGTGTGCCTGCACCGCCGCCCGCAGCTGGTGTACGGCCGGATCACCGGCTGGGGCCAGGACGGGCCGCGGGCGCACACGGCCGGCCACGACCTCACCTACCTCGCGGTCACCGGCGCGCTGCACGCGATCGGCCGGGCCGGCGGGCCGCCGCAGATCCCGCTGAACCTGCTCGGCGACTTCGCGGGCGGCGCGATGTACCTGGTGGCGGGCATCCTGGCCGCGCTGTGGCGGGTGCGCGGCGGCGGACCGGGCCAGGTCGTGGACGCGGCCATCGTGGACGGTGTGGCCCATCTGACGGCGATGCAGTGGGGCATGCACGCGGGCGGCACCTGGCTCGACGAGCGCGGCGTGAACCTGTTCGACGGCGGCGCGCCCTTCTACGACGTGTACGCCACCGCCGACGGCCGCCACGTCGCGGTCGCCGCGCTGGAGCCGCAGTTCTTCGCCGAGCTGCTGGCCCGGCTGGACCTGCCCGCCGACACCCCGCAGTACGACCGGGCGTCCTGGCCGCGGCTGCGCGAGCTGCTGGCACGGCGCTTCGCGCAGCAGCCGCAGGCGCACTGGGCGCAGCTGTTCGCCGACAACGACGGCTGCGTGGCCCCGGTACTGTCGATGGGGCACGCGCCGACCGATCCGCAGCTCGCCGCCCGGAGCACCTACCTGGTGCACGACGGCGTGACCCAGCCCGCACCCGCGCCGCGCTTCTCGGCCACCCCGGCGGAGCTGGACCGTCCCCCGGCCCTGCCCGGCGAGCACACCGCCGAGGTCCTGGCCGACTGGTGCGGCTGATCAGGAGCCCGGCAGAGTCATGCGGAGCGGGCTCCGCATGACTCTGCCGGGTTGCGGCGCGTGATTAGCGTCGGGGCATGACGACGAGCATCGTGTACGACCGCAAGGAGCAGCTCCAGCAGATCCAGAGCGGGCTGCTGCCCGGCGAGCAGGTCATCGCCGTGTACGACGCCATCGGGACGGGCACGGGTTTCATCGGGCTGACCGACCGCCGGGTGATCATCCAGGACAAGTCCTTCGTGGGCAAGAAGACCGCCATCACCAGCATCCCCTATTCGAAGATCACCAGCGTGAGCGTGGTCAGCAACAAGTCCTGGGCGGGGCAGTTCTTCTCGACGGGCGCGATCGCCATCAACGTCGGCACGCACGTGTACGAAATGGAGTTCCGCGGGGACGAGAAGTCGCACCACGTCCACGATCTGATCCTGCACCGCATCACGAGCTGAGCAACCTCCCGGCCCTCGTCGCGCGTCTGGTGACGCGGCAGGGTTACGGCGACTGCCCGCGGATGGCAGGATGTCGCGTGACTCAGCGGGGACAGTCCGTAAGGCCGCGGCGTGTCGAGCCGCGGCCTCGGCGGGCATCGAGAACGGGAGAACGAGTCCATCATGGTCGGCGCCGACGCTTCGCGGCCGCTGCGGCCCAGCGACCCACGTGAGCTGGGCGGTTACACGCTCCTGGGCCGCCTCGGCGAGGGCGGCATGGGCAGCGTCTACCTGGCCCGCGACCCGCAGGACACCCTCGTCGCGGTCAAGGTGATCCGCGCCGACCTGGCCGGGGAGCCCGAGTTCCGGCAGCGTTTCCGCAGCGAGGTGGAGCGGGCCAAGCAGGTGCCGCCGTTCTGCACCGCCGAGGTGCTCGACGCCGACCCCGACCACGAGTCGCCGTACCTGGTGGTCGAGTACGTGGACGGCCCGAGCCTGTCCAGCGTCGTCCAGCAGCGCGGTCCGCTGACCCCGGCCAACCTGCACGGCCTGGCCATCGGCGTGGCCACCGCGCTGACCGCGATCCACGGCGCGGGCGTCATCCACCGCGACCTCAAGCCCAGCAACGTGCTGCTGGCCCCGGGGACCCCGAAGGTCATCGACTTCGGCATCGCCCGCGCGGTCGAGGGGCAGCCCGGCAACACCCGCACCGACCAGCTCATCGGCACGGTCGCGTACATGGCCCCGGAGCGCCTGGACACCAAGGCGCGCAAGGCGCTGACCCCGGCCGCGGACGTGTTCGCGTGGGGCGCGGTGGTCGCGTTCGCGGGCACCGGCCGGGTCACCTTCGCCGCCGACTCGATGCCGGCGGTCGCCGTGCGCATCATGACCTCCGAGCCCGACCTCGACGGCCTGACCGGGCCGCTGCGCGAGCTGGTCGAGGCGGCCCTGTCCAAGGACCCCGCCGACCGCCCGACCGCCCGCGACCTGCTCGACCGGCTGCTCACCCGGGGGCCGGACCGGGCGCTGAGCTCCGGCGAGCTGCCCCGGCAGGCGGCGGCGGCGGCCGCGGCGGGCAGCAAGTTCGCCGTGGTCGACGCCGACCTGACCAACCTGCAGCCCGAGGCCGGCCGCCGGCCGGGCGGCTCCCGGTGGGCCAAGCCGGTCGCGGCCGGGCTCGGTGCGACGACGCTGCTGCTGGGCGGCCTGACGGTGGCACTGCTGACCGGGGCGCTGCCGCTGCCGGCCGGTTTCGCGGCCGCGCCGTCCCCGACCGCCTCGCCCAGCGCCTCCCCCACACCGTCGCCGAGTCCGTCGCCGTCGCCCTCCCCGTCCCCTTCGCCTTCGCCGTCGCCGTCGGCCTCGCCGAAGCCGTCCAAGCCCGCGCCGTACCGGGTCGAGAAGCTGAACCGGGCGCAGAGCTGGACGAAGCGCGAGGACGACCCCGATGGGGCGACGTGCCGCTACGAGAACCAGTCGTTCCTGGTGACCACGCTGAAGGACTGGAGCTACCAGTGCAGCGGCCCGGACGACACGCTCGGCGACTTCCGGGTCGAGGTGGACGTGGCGCTGGTCGACGAGGGTGCCTGCGCCGGGATCTGGTTCCGGTATCGCGCCCAGCGGGGTTACGAGCTGCGGGTGTGTGACGACAAGGTCCGCATGATGCGCCACGCCGATGACGACCCGAGCAACGGCCGGACCCTGGTCGATTTCCCGCTGGACAAGAAACTGGAGCTCGGCCGGTTCCACCGGGTCGCGATCTCGGCCACCGGATCGGAGTTCCGCCTGTTCCTGGGCGGCAAGGAGCTCACCATGGCCGCGGGCGTCGTCGTGCCGGTGGTGAACACGCAGTTCCCGGAGGGCCGCGTGATCCTGGGCGTGTCCACCGAAGGCAAGATCGGCGTCACGCCGTGGCGGGTCCGGTACCGCGACATCTCGATGTGGCGGAGCGCCTTCTGAGCCGCTCGGCCGCGTTTAAGGTGGAGCGTGAAGGCAACCGTTGCGCCCGCGTGGCGGGCTGAGGGGTGACCCGGATGTCGGACGTGGAGGTCTTCGACTCCCGGCGCTGTGAGCTGGGTGAAGGGCCGCTGTACGCGCACCGGGACGGCCGGGTCTGGTGGGTGGACATCCTGCGCAGCCGGGTGCTGTGGCGCTCGGTGGAGGGCGACGAGTCCGGCGAGGTGAGCACCTCGGCGCACGTCGGCGCGGCGGTGCCAGCCTGCGGCGGCGGCTTCGTCGCCTGCCTGCCGGAAGGGCCGGTGCGCCTGCTGCCCGGCGGCGGCGAGCAGCGGCTGCCCGGCTTCCCCGGCGACACCGCCGGGCTGCGCGCCAACGACGCCAAGGCCGACCCGGCCGGGCGGCTCTGGCTGGGCACCATGGCCTACGACGAGCGCCCCGGCGCGGCGGCGCTGTACCGCCTGGACCCGGGCGCGGACGCGCTCACCACCGTGTTCACCGGGCTGACCATCAGCAATGGGCTGGGCTGGTCGCCCGACGGCACGACGATGTACCACATCGACACCCCCACCGGCCGGGTCGACGCCTACGACTACGACCTCGGCTCCGGCGAACCGGCGGCGCGGCGCACGCTGGCACGGATCGACGAGGGCCATCCCGACGGCATGTGCGTGGACGCCGAGGGCGGGGTCTGGGTGGCGCTGTGGGCCGGGGGCGCGGTGCGCCGGTACACCCCCGACGGGCGGCTGGACCGGGTGGTCGCACTGCCGACCCCGCTGGTGACCAGCTGTGCGTTCGCCGGACCCCGGCTGGACACGCTGGTGATCACGACGGCGTCGGTCGGGCGGCCCGACGATCCGCACGCCGGCCTGGTCTACGCCCACCAGCCGGTGGACGTGGCGGGCAGGCCTGCCGACTGCTTCCGGGGCTGAGCTTCTCCACACGGGACCACCCGCATACGCTTTAGTGAATCTTCCTCACTTCGGTATGCTGAGCTGCCTATATTCGTGGCTATGGTGCAGCGGTTAATCAGCGCTTTCGGCCGGTACAGCGGGATGCTCCGCACCGGCGTCCTGGGCGGGGTCGTGCTGGCCCTCGCCTCGCTACCGCTGGCCGTACCGGCGGGCATCGGAGCCATGAAGGGCGCGGCCATCTATCAGAACCTGCCGACCCAGCTCAAGGAGCATCAGGTCGGCCAGACCACGTACGTCTACGCCAACGACGGCAAGTCGCTGATCACGATGTTCTACGACGAGCACCGCAAGTTCGTGCCGCTCGGCTCGATGAACCAGAACGTGGTCAACGCTGTGCTCGCCGCCGAGGACGCGCGCTTCTACTCCCACATGGGCGTCGACTTCCAGTCCATCGCCCGCGCCTTCGTGGCCAACCGCCAGCAGGGCGAGGTCTCCCAGGGCGCGTCGACGCTGACCATGCAGTACGTGCGCATGGCGCTGCGCGACAGCGCCCAGACGGCCCAGGAGGCCGTCGCGGCCACCGAGCAGACCCCGCAGCGCAAGCTCAACGAGATCCGCCTCGCGATCAAGCTGGAAGGTCAGTGGACCAAGCAGCAGATCATGGAGGGCTACCTGAACATGGCCTACTTCGGCCACCGGGCGTACGGCATCTACGCCGCCTCCCAGATCTTCTTCTCCAAGGAGCCCAAGGACCTGACCCTGGTCGAGGCCGCCACGCTGGCCGGACTGGTCAAGGCGCCGTCGGCGTTCGACCCGGCGAACCAGACCGGCCCGGCCCTCGACCGGCGCAACTACGTGATCCGGCGGATGGCCGAGCTCAAGTTCATCACCACCGAGCAGGCCAACAAGGCGACCGCCGAGCCGATCAAGCTCAAGCTCAGCAGCCCGCCGCGCGACTGCGGCTCGGTGCCGGCGAGCACCCGCGACTGGGGCTTCTTCTGCGACTTCTTCAAGAACTGGTGGATGCAGCAGCCCGCGTTCGGGCCCAACCCGGTCGCCCGCCTGGACAAGCTGCGCACCGGCGGCTACAAGGTGGTCACCAGCCTCGACCCGCAGCTGCAGGCGTTCGGGATGAAGGATCTGCTGAGCCGGTCCAAGACCGACATGCGGCTGGCGTACGGCAACGTCGTCGTCCAGCCCGGCACCGGCCGGGTGCTCAGCATGACCGTCAACCGGGTCTACTCGATGGACCAGAGCAAGAACGGCCCGAACTCCGACCCGATCAAGCGGTCCTTCAACGTCAAGGGCAGCTACCCGAACACCGTCGCGCCGCTGCTCGGCGGTGGTGACATCCCGGGCTACCAGGCCGGATCGACGTTCAAGATGTTCACCATGCTCGCCGCGCTGGACTCGGGCATGAAGATGTCCAAGTCGTTCTACGCCCCGCACCGCTACACCTCGATCTACGTGGTGGAGCCCGGCGGGCCGGCCGCCTGCGGCAACCGCTGGTGCCCGTCCAACGCCAGCGGCAGCATGACCGGCAAGCACAACATGTACTCCGGCTTCGGCAAGTCGGTGAACACCTACTTCGTGCAGCTGGAGCAGGCGGTGGGCTCGGACAAGGCGGTGCGCATGGCCGAGCGGATCGGCCTGGTCTGGCACACCGACGTGGACCGGCTGCACGCCTCGCCCAAGCACGCCGACAAGTGGGGCGCGTTCACGCTCGGCGTGGCCGACACGACCCCGCTGGAGATGGCCAACGCGTACGCGACCGTCGCCGCCGAGGGCATGTACTGCAAGCCCAGCCCGGTGCTGTCGATCAAGGCCCCGGACGGCCAGGAGTTCACCGCGACCGTCGACGGCAAGCAGGTCGAGGCCGCCGCCCCGCAGTGCAACCGGGCGTTCAGCGCCGACGTCGCCCGCGCCGCCACCGACGCCGCGCGCTGCGTCACCGGATACAAGGCCGCCCGCGGCAGCTGCGGCGACTGGTCCACCGGTTCCCGGGTATACCCGATGATGGAGCGCCCGATCGCGGGCAAGACCGGTACCACCGACGACACCCGGGCCGCCTGGTTCGTCGGGTTCACGCCCGAACTGGCCGCGGCGAGCTTCATCGCCGACCCCGACTACGTCAAGAACGTGGCCGGCGACGGCAACTACAACATGCCGCTGGACGCGGTGACCAACTCACTGAAGTACGCCCTGAAGGACAAGCCGGTGCGCGACTTCAACCCGCCCTCCAGCGAGATCCTCAACTGATCCCACCGGACCGCCGCCCCACCCCGGTGCCCGGGGTGGGGCGGCGGGCGTCTCAGGACAGCACGGAGCGCTGCTCGGGGACCCGCCAGTCGGTCATCCAGGACTGCTCCAGCGCCAGCGCGTGGCACAGCGACTCGGTGTTCCACTGCTCGTGCGGCGCGGGCACGGCGACGGTGTCGGCGCGCAGCCGGCGGCAGGCGGCGTCGAACAGGCGCTGGTCATGCCTGCCGTTCCCGCCCTCCAGCAGCCGCCGCGCCTGCACCAGCTCCTCCACCAGCGCCCGCTCAACCTGCCCGGCCAGCAGCGGCGGCTTGGCGTCGACCTCGACCCGGCGGCCCAGCAGGGCGACCGCGGTCGCCGCCAGCACCAGCAGCACCGCGACCCGGTACGCCACCGCCAGGCCGTCCTGCAGCCCGCCCGCGGCCAGCGCCGCCGGCCGCGACCAGCCGAGCACGTCGGCCAGCCCGAGCATCGGCACCATGTCCACCAGGTGCCAGGCGTAGTCGGCCACCGCGGCGACCGCGACGTCCAGCGCGGGCAGCACGTCCGGGTTGGGCACCCGTCCGCCGAGTTCCATGTCGGCAGGCACCGCAGCCGGGGCATGTGCGCCCAGCCAGCCGGCCCGCCACGCGCCGACGGTGAGCACCGCTGCCAGCGCGGTGACGCCGGTCAGCCGGGGCACGACCGCGCGCAGTTCCCGACTGCGCGCCCAGCGGTGGGCCCACCGCACCCGGACGGCATGCGGGGCGGTCCGGCGCGGGCGCACCAGCCGCAGCAGCCTGCGGTGTAGCGGGTCGCCCAGCCAGGAGGGCAGGTCCAGGGCGGCGGGCTCGTGCTCGAACCGGGACGGCGGACGCCGCCAGGACCAGTACTCCCGGGCCACGGCTGCCTGCCGGCTCGCCTCGCTGCGCCGCCGCAGCCCGCGGGTGACCCGGACCAGCAGCGCGACCAGCGCCGCGCCCGCCGCCGCGAACAGCACCGGGCCAGGCACACCCGGCAGCACCGCCGCCGCCGCGACGACGCCCACGCCCAGCACCGCCGCGGCCGCCCACACGGCCAGGCGCAGCAATGTCGACAGGCCGACCCACAGCCACATCGCGGCTGGGAACGGCAGCACGCCGTCACGTTCCCGGCGCGGCAGCCGTTCTGTCCGCACGGCCAGCTCGTTGACCCTGGTGAAGTCCGGCTGCAGACGCGTCGTCCCGCCGACGGTCCTGACGTCCATGGCGCTCCCCGGCTCTTCCGCGCACGGCGCGGCAACGGTATTCAAGCCGCAGACTAGGGCAAATCATCGCCATTGACAGTCAACTGTCTTACACCTGGACGGACAGGATGTGCGACACAGTAGCCCGGACCGGTGGAACCGCCCCCACCCAGGTGAAACTCCCACCCGCACGGGTCATGATCGTCCGACTTGCCTGGCACTCGTGCGTATCTTGTGCGCGCTTTCGCCCACATGCCCGGCAACTCGGACGATCATGGGCGCGCCGCGCCCCGGCCCGCGCGGGCTGCGGGCCGTGGGCAGTGGGCAGTGGGCAGTGGGCCGAGGGCTCCGGACTCGCGACCGTGAGCAGCCACGATCCGGGCTCGATGATGGGAAGGGCACCTTCCACAACGCATAGCGATGTGAAGGTGCCCTTCCTTTCCTCGTGACGGTCAGAGGTGGGTGAACCAGGTGCGGGCGGCGGCGACGCCGGGGGCGGCGCCGAGGGCGGCCATCAGGGCGACGCGGGCCTTCTCCGCGCGCATGCCGTAGGCCGGGATCGCACCCAGGCGCACGGCCATGCCCATGTCGCGGGGCGGCTCGCCCGGACCCGGCCGGTGATGACTGCGGGAGGCGACGACCACCGGGATGTCGTCGTCGAGCAGGTCGCTGATCGCGGCGAGCAGGCTCGCCGGGATGTTGCCCTGGCCGGTGCCCTCCAGCACGAGCCCCTGCACGCCGCGGTCCGCCAGGCCGCCGAGCACGTCGGGGTCCATGCCCGGATAGGTCTTGACCAGCGCGACGTCCCACTCGGGCTCGCCGCCGTACGGCGGACGCGGTGGCGCGGCGGTCAGCCGTTCGACCCGGCCGTCCACGACCCGGGCCACCGGGCCGTACGGCGCCGAGGTGAACCCGCCCGGCTCGGACGCATCGGCCAGGGTGACCCAGCGGGCGGCGTGCAGCTCGCCGGCCGCGCAGACCACCGCGCCGAGGCCCCGGGTCGCCGGCTCCGCCGCGGCGGTCAGCGCCGCCGCCAGGTTGCCCGGCCCGTCGCTGTCCTGGTCGTCGAGCGCCCGGACCGCGCCGGTCAGCACGATCGCGGCCCGCTCGGCGGCCGGACCCGCCATGAGGTCCACCAGGTAGGCGGTCTCCTCGACGGTGTCGACGCCGTGGGTGAGCACCACGCCGTCGTACTCCCCCGCGGCCTGCCGCACCCGGCGGCCCAGCGCCAGCATCGTCGTCGGCGAGATGTCCCAGCCCGGCTCGGAGGTCACGTCCACGACGGTGACCTCTGCGCCGACCGGGCCCGCCGCGGCCAGCAGCTCCGCGCCCGACGCGACGGACTCGCGCCCGGCGCGCCGCCGGTACGCGATGGTGTCCTTGGTGGCCAGCAGCAGGACCCGGCTGCCCATGTGGACTCCCTCTGACCTAGGCGGGTGGGTTGAGGGCCGAGGGCAGGCTCACGCGGCCGCCCAGGGCCAGGAACACCCGCAGCACGGCGTATCCGGCCAGGGCCACCAGGCCGAGTCGGGCGATGGTGAGCACCACGTGCCCGAGCGCGTCGATCGTCTCCGGGAAGGTGTCGACCCAGCCCAGGCCGCCCAGACCGATCAGGAACGTGACGCCGCCGAGCACGATCGCCACGGCGTACTCGATCAGCGCGACCAGCGCGAAGATCTTCGCCCCGGTCAGCTGCGGGCTCAGGTGCGTGGCGATCAGGACGGCCAGCAGCGGGAAAGCCATGAGGAACAGGTCCAGGAAGCCGGCCGACTGCGAACGGGAGATCAGGGTCGAGTTCTGCGCGGGCAGGATCCAGTGCAGGAACTGGAAGCCGAGGTGGAGCGCGGCGTAGCCGAGCAGCGCGAGCGTGAACAGCAGCCGCAGCGGCTTGATGCTCTGGTCGGCCGCGGCGGTGACGGGGGCGGTCATGGCGGCATACTAAACGCGCCGTACGCACCGGACAAAAGATCGGCCGGGCCGCGCGGGCGGCCCACAGCAGCCGCACTGCGCGCCGCGGCCGATCCCTCCGGCCCGCGTCCTGCGTCAAACCGGCCCTTGAGCAATGGCTGACGCTGACGCCCTGCCGGTCAGATGCTTATCGTCGCCGCCGACCCGTGTGTGTCTGCCGTGCCTGGCTCTGCATCGGAATCCGCACGCCGACGTCTGCCACCGAATCCGGTGAGGGCCGTGAAGGCGGCTCGCCGGGTACGTCACTGAGGACAGCTCAGCCTTCCCCTGAAAAGAGGTGGTGTTGGCTAGCGCTGCCCTTTCTTGTTCTTCCTGTTGATCCTGTTGGGGCGCGTTGCGGGTTGGCGTGAGGCTCTAGGCCCGAACCACCACCACGGCAGGGAAAAGACCGCACCCAGTGCGACGGCCCCGAAGCCCATCTGAAATACCCAGGACGAGCCCGACATGTGCGCAGTAGTGCTGTTCGGCCCACTGACCCGTGCCGGGACCGGATCCGATGGTCGATCTTCAAAGAATTCCTTGAAGGCAATGTGGTCAATCATTACCGATTCGTCGAACGAACGAAATGTTCCTGCGCAGTCCCAGCCGATCTGACCTCCTGTCCGGCCGAGTTCAGGCTCGCACTCAGTGATCGTTACAGTTCCAGCCATGCCTCCCCACGTCGCGCGAAGGTTGTCGATGCCGATGGGCAGAATCCAGACGGACATGGCCAGGAAAATCCCGCATAGGGCGAGCGGCACGATGTTGAGCCAGCCCATTTCACGAGCTTCCTGCACGCGCATTCGAAAGGCGGCCTTGATCGTCTGAGGCATCGCCCGAAGGTATCAGCCCTGTTCTCCCGTCGACGCGGTGAACCGATCCGCTGTTGCGTGGGTTCATTGCCCCAGGAATATCGGCAAAGCGCCAGCTTTCACCCTTCGTACGCGCAGCGCTCGCAGCACAGGAAACGGCAGCGCCCCTTGGCGCGACCATGCGGCCTACGACCCCGCCCATGGCCAACCAGCGCGCCCGATTGCAGCGAGTCGACCCGAGCACGATCGGCGTGCCGCTTGACGAAGATCGTACAGGTGTTCGAGAATGCGCAGGTGAAGCACAGGGCACAGGCGATCGTCGCGGTACACCTGATCCTCCGGCGCGACGACGACGTGCTGCTGGGTCTGCGTGTCAACACGGGCTGGTCCGACGGGTGCTGGCACCTGCCGGCCGGGCACCTGGAGGCGGGCGAGTCCCCACTGGACGCGCTGGTGCGCGAGTCCGCCGAGGAGCTCGGCCTCACCCTCGACCCGGCGCACGCCGACCTCGTGCACCTGCTGCACTACCACGAGTCCCCGCCGCGGTTGAACCTGTTCTTCCAGGTGCGGCAGTGGTCGGGCAGCCCGGTCAACGCCGAGCCGGACAAGTGCGCCGACCTGCACTGGTTCTCGCTGCGCAAGCTGCCCACGCCGCTGGTCGGCTACACCGGCGCGGCGCTGGCGCGGCTGCGAGACGGCACCCCCTACAGCGAGTGGGCCGAGGCCGGGTCCGCCGCGCGGTAGGCCAGGTGCCGCAGCCCGCGCCGCACCCGCACGCGCGAGCCGAAGCGCAGCTCGCCGAGCCAGTCCGGCGCACTCTCGCCGCGTAGCCAGGCGTAGTTGGCCAGCGCGTACGCGTACAGCGGCCGGGTCAGCCCGGCTCGGCGGCGCGACCGGCGCACCGCCGCCCGGGAGCCGAAGACGCCCAGCCCGAAGTAGACGGTGACCAGGTCGGCGAGCCGCTCGGCGTCGGGCTGGTCGGGCTTGACGCGCCCGTCGCCGACGAGCAGCACATGCCCCAGCTCATGCGCGATGGTCGCGACCAGCGGCACCGGGTCGGCCGCGTGGCCGAACGCCACCCCGATCACCGGGTGGCCGTCGCGCAGCCGCAGGTGCCCGTCGGGCACCTCGCCGGCGTGCAGCTCCAGCTCCACCCGCACCGGGTCGACGCCCATCCGCACGCAGATCGCGTCGAGCAGGGTGCGCGCCTCCTGCACACCGCCGGCGTAGCCGGCGGGCACCAGGTCTGCCGGGCGCACCGGGGGCAGTTCCAGCGGCCCGCGGCCGAACTCGCCCACGAGCCACGTCAGGGACGACGCCACCCAGGCGTCCTCCTCGGGACTGACGGGGCACCGGGGACCGAACCAACGCATGATCAGCATTGTGCGACGCGCGCGCCACTATGAGCTAGTGCCTGGGCGGCAGTCGTCCGCATCCGGTCCGCGCCGGACGAGGTTCGGCCTGGTCAGCGGGCTGCTGCCGCGGTCGGCAATCCGACCGTACAGTTTGCGCGGCGCACGGCCGCCCGCGTGTCCGCACCGCCGCAGGCAGCGGTGCGGACAACGTTGGGAAGGGCACCTTCCACAACGCATGGCGATGTGAAGGTGCCCTTCCTTTCTCAGGGGTGGAGGTAGGTGGTGTCGGCGCCGATCTTGCCGGGGGCGGGGTTGCCGGGCAGGGAGAGGACGTAGACGCGCAGGTTGCCCTTGCCGGAGGCGGTGGCGGTCAGGGTGCCGTTGGTGACGGTGATCGACGTGCCGGTGACGGCGTCGGTGTAGACGCCGTTGGGGATGCCGGTGAAGGTGGCGCTGCCGGAGACGGTGACCAGCGCGAAGCTGTCCACCGCGCCGCTGGTGTAGCGGCGCTTGTAGGCCATCTGGCCGGACACGCCCTCGGTGGAGTACTGGCCCATCTGCAGCGCGGGCACCGCTCGGCGGATCTGGTTGAGCCGCTGCAGGTGCTTGACCAGCGGCTTGTTCAGGGTCGTCGCCACCGCGCCGGACGCCGAGGAGACCACGCCGAAGTCGGGGGCGGTGACGCTGCCCTCGACGTTCGCGCCGTAGTAGGCGCGCCCGGTGCCGGCCAGCGGGCAGCTCGGCCCGCAGTCGATCTGCTTGCCGGCCTGGAACTCGATCTCCGAGCCGTAGTACAGCGTGGGCACGCCGCGGAACGTCCACATCAGCGACATGTTCTCGGCCCAGGCGTCGGTGCCCCCGGCATAGCGGGTGCTGGACTTGTTCGGGCCGTAGTCGTGCGAGTCGACGTACACCACGTTGTAGGTGGCGTCGTTGACGCTGTCGTCGCTGTCCTTGCCGTTGTTGAAGGCGTTGGGCGCGTCGCCGAAGTTCATGTGCATACGCATGTCGATGATGTTCATGCCGGAGAACTGCGTGCGATCGGGCGCGTGGTAGACGTTGCCCTGCAGGAACGCGTTGGTGCTGGTGGGCTGGTTGCCGGTGCCGAGGTTGTTCTCGTAGTCGAACTGCTCGATCGCCGCCGTCACGTCGTCGGCGCTGTAGGTCGCCCGCTCCTTCCAGGTGAAGAACTGGGCGGAGTGGTTGACCGAGCCGCGGTTCCACTTGTCGTTGACGAACGCGGCGACCTCGCCGAAGACGTAGAAGTCCTTGGCCTTGGCCGCGCCGTACTTACTGATCAGCTTCTGCTCCAGGGCGGGCAGGAAACGCCGGTTCCAGGTCACGCGCGGGATGTGCACCGCGGTGTCGATGCGGAACCCGTCCACACCCATGTCGATGAACCGGTGGTACGCGTCGATCAGGTACTGCTGCACCGCCGGGTTCTCGGTGTTGAAGTCGGCCAGGTCCTCGTGCAGCCAGCAGCTGCGCGCGTCCTCGCCCTCCCAGTTGCCGATCCAGCACTGGTGGTACAGGTTGCTCGGGAACATGCCACTGGTCGGGCTCGGCCACTGGCAGTTGTACACCTTGTAGCCCTCGGCGCTGTAGAAGCCGCTGAACGTGCCCCAGTTGCGGCAGGTGTTGCCCGCCGGTTCGGGGGTCGACCACAGGTCGCCGGTGTAGTAGCTCTTGCCTGAGTTCGGTTCCACGGACAGGCCGTCGTAGGTGAACGACGGGTTGGGCACGTCGTAGTACCAGCTCCACTGGCTGTCGCGCACGCCGTACACGGTCGGCGTGAACAGGCCTTCGGCGCCCCAGCGGGAGCTGTGGTTGTACACCACGTCCTGGTAGATCTTCAGGCCCTTGGCATGCGCGGTGTCGATGAGGTTCTGGTAGCTCGCGCCGGGCGACTCCAGCCGGGCGTCGATCCGGAAGAAGTCGTAGCCGTGGTAGCCGTGGTAGTCGTAGTCGGACCGGTTGAGCACCACCGGCGTGATCCAGATGGCGGAGAAGCCCAGGCCCTTGATGTAGTCGAGCTTGGAGATCAGGCCGGAGAAGTCGCCGCGGAACATCGGGTCGTTGTTGGCGGCGTTGCCGGACTTGGTGTGCTGGCTGCCGCCGCGGTTGTTGGCCGCGTCGCCGTCGTAGAACCGGGCGGTCATCACGAAGTAGATGGCGTCCTTGCGCGGGTCGCCCCCGAGCATGGTGCCGGTCGTCGTGGGCGGCGGGGTGCTCGGTGAGGTCGACGGCGTCGGTGACGGCGAGGCCGAGGGCGAGGTCGACGGGGACGGCGAGGCGGTGGCGCAGGGGTCGCCGGTGCCCTTCACGCCGCCGGACACGGTGACGTTGCCCGTACCCAGGCTGTAGTTGGCCCCGTTGTTGTTGTCCCAGGTGCCGGAGCCGTTGTTGAACACCACCTGCAGACCCGTCGCCGTGCCCAGGCTGATGGTCTTCTTGCGCCACCCGGTGCAGGCGGCGTCCATGGCCACGCCCGGCACCGCCGTCCACGAGCCACCGGTCGGCGCGTAGTGGATGTTCACCGTGCTCCAGGCCGTGTTCGGCTGGTAGAACACGGTCACGTTGTTGCCGGACGAGGACGGCGTGGGCGACGGCGAGGCGGTGGCGCAGGGGTCGCCGGTGCCCTTCACGCCGCCGGACACGGTGACGTTGCCCGTACCCAGGCTGTAGTTGGCCCCGTTGTTGTTGTCCCAGGTGCCGGAGCCGTTGTTGAACACCACCTGCAGACCCGTCGCCGTGCCCAGGTCGATGGTCTTCTTGCGCCACCCGGTGCAGGCGGCGTCCATGGCCACCCCGGGCACCGCCGTCCACGACCCGCCCGTCGGCGCGTAGTGGATGTTGACGGTGGTCCAGGCGGTGTTGGACCGGTAGAACACGGTGACGGTGTTGGCGGCCGACGCGGGCAGCGTCAGCAGCGGGATCAGGCTCGCGACGAGACCGGTCAGGGCGAGCAGCATTGCTCCCCACCGGGCGCGAGCACGACGTCGAGCGCTCACGACAACTCCTCACACGGGGCCGTGCGGCATCGACGGAGGCCGGTTCATCCTCGGTGGAAACGGACACCGTTCTTGCGCAAGGCGATTGAAAGTTTCTGAAAGCTAGCAACAGATTTCGGGCATGTAAAGAGCCGCACATATCTATGGCATGCGCTTGACCCGCCGACCTGCTCCGCAGGCCGGTTGAAATTCCTTTCAATCCCTGGGCGTACGCCGCACCGGGGTCAGGACAGCAGGCGCGCCCCCAGCGGGCGCTCGCTCACCACGCCCGCGGCGTCGGCCTCGACGCGGTACGCGTCGGCACCCTCGGCGCTGGTGACGGCCTCGACGAGTTCGGTGCCGACGTAGTGCAGGCCGGTGCCGTCGTCGGTGGCGTAGCCCGCGGGCAGCAGGCCGCTGCCGACGTACTCGTGGAACCGGGCGCGGCGGGGCTGGTCGGGGAAGTCGTGGTGCACGCCGTTGCCGTACGGCAGGAACGCCAGCGCGTCGGTGACCGGGTCGAGGTCGTCGGAGAAGGAGTCGGTGCTGCCGCCCACGTGCCAGCAGATGCTGCCCGCGCTGCCGCCGCCGAGCACGACCCCGGCCTCCCACGCCTCACGCATGACCGCGTCGAGCCGGTGTGCGCGCCACACCGCCAGCAGGTTGACCACACTGCCGCCGCTCACCCAGATCAGGTCCTGCGCCAGCAGGTGCGCCCGCACGTCGGCGTGGTTGGGCTGCGGGAACAGCCGCAGGTGGGTGACCGTGTGTGCCGTGTCGTCGAAGGCCTGGCCGAACGCGGCGATCGCGGCGGGATCGTCCCCGACGGCGGTCGGCACGTAGCAGATCCGGGCCCGGCGCACCCCGGTCAGCGAGACCGCGTGCTCCATCAGCAGGCTGCGCTTGCGCGGTGCGGCACCCGGCGGCAGGCGCAGCAGTCCGGACGCGGCGAAGATCTGCGGTGGGCGGGCCATCAGCCGATCATTCCACAACCGGGTCTTTCGACCCGTGAGGCCTCCGTCCCGTAATGGCTACTGTCTGTCCGATACAGAACACGAATCGCGTTCGGGACAGTCCGATGCCGACTTAATTCATAGGATCGCCACACGTTCCGTTCCAATAGTCAGGGGAAGCTATGGGAAGAATGCGCAAGTTGGCAGTCGGGCTGTGCCTGGTGGCCGCCGCGACGCTGATGCCGGTGTCACCGGCCGCGGCCGTCGCTGCGGGCACACCGGGCAACGTCGCCTTCATCCGCGGCGGCAACCTGTTCGTCGCCGAGCCGGGCGGGACCGTCTGGCAGGCCACCACGGGCGGCGGCTACGAGTGGCCGCGCTGGCGGCCGTACTCCGACAGCATGGCCATCCTCAAGGACGGCAACCTGTGGGTGGGCATCTACTCCACCTACGACCACGCCTTCCACGCCACGCAGCAGATCACCTCCGGGGCCGTCGTGGGCGCCGCGGCGTGGTCGCCCGACGGCAACCGCCTGGCGTACGCGCAGGGGACCTTCGCGCCGACGGTCTTCATCGCCTACTTCGGCCCGGCCTCGGAGTCGGCCAAGGCGTCGGCCACGGTGCAGAAGGTGAAGGTGGACGCGCCGCTGAGCCCTGCCGCCCAGCGGATCGCCGACCGGCTGCCGAAGAAGAGCCAGGGCGTCGTGGCGGCTGCCGCGCCGACCACCTGGCACGCCGCCAAGGATTCGCTGGCGGTCGCCTGGTCGCCGGACGGCCGTTACATCGCCTACCCGAACGGCGAGTGCTTCGCGGTCTTCGACGACTGCCTCGGCATGATCGACCTCACCACCTGGACCGAGGTCTGGGTGGCCGCGTTCGGCGGCGGCGGTGCGGATTTGGACGGTTTCGCCACCATCCCCGCGTTCACCGCGGACTCCTCGCGCATCCTGTGGACCCAGCAGACCCGGCCTCGCTACGAGGCCGATCCGCAGATCAGCTACATCCACACCATGTCGGCCCTGGTCACCGACCCGTTCGGCAGCCAGACCCAGGTGGGCGCCAGCGGCGAGTACAGCGCCGTCCCGTCCCCCGCCGGCGGCACCACCATGCTGGTCACCAGCGGCCGCAACAGCGTCGCCTGGGTGGCCCGCCGCACCGGCACCACCCGCACCTGGCTCTACCAGGGCTACCAGCACGACTGGCAGTCCCTGCCCTAACCGAAGGAAGGGCACCTTCTTAACGCTGTGCGTAGAGGAAGGGCACCTTCTTAACGCCCACCGGCCGTCGTGCTGCCACGACGGCCGGTGGCGTGTATGGCCTAGCCTGCGTGCAGACGACGAGGAGGGCCACCATGAGCGACGAGCAGCAGGCCAAGGTTCCGCCACCGCAGCAACCGCCGTACCCGTACTACCCGCCGCAGCCGCCGTACAACACCTACGCGATCCTGTCGCTGGTGCTGGGCATCTTCGTCCTGCCCCCGCTGGGCATCTACTTCGGCAACCAGGCGAAGAAGCAGATCGCCGCCTCCGGCGAGCGCGGCATCGAACTGGCCAACGCGGGCGTCATCGTCGGCTGGGTGCTGACCGGCCTGTTCCTGGCGTTCTTCGTGGTCTGGTGCGTGATGGGCGCACTGATGTTCGGCATGTTCGGCCTGACCAGCGCCACCACGGTCGGCGTCGCGTCCTGACCGGAGATCGCCGCGGAGCGGGCAGCGCGTCCGAGGGCGAGACGCTACGGTGGCGCTTCACCGAGTGACACTGGAGCGCCCGCTGTGGAGTACGAGCTGAATCTGCGCCTCTGGCAGGAGGAGCGGGAGCAGATCCGCCACCGCCTGCGCCTCGCCGTGACCTGGAGCGCCGCCTGCCTGGCCGCGACGGTCACGCTGTGCGGGCTGCTGCTGGTCGCCGAGGCCGCCGCGCCGTCACGGCCGCGGTCCGCGGCCGACGGCGCGAGCGCCCTGGCGGGTGTGATCCTGGTGCTGTTGGGCGGGCTGGGCGTCGCGGTGGTGATGGTGGTCCGGTCGGAGGTCGAGACGCACCGCCGCCGCGCGGAGGCGCTGTTCGCCGAGTTCGCTCTGCCCACCGAGGACCGCGCTCGGCTGCCGCAGGGCAACAGGGGTGTCTACAGCACCGCGCACGGGGAGGTCCTGCTGACCGCGCCGCTGCTGACCGCGCACGGATTCGTGGTCCTCGGCGGGGTCGTGGCCCTGCTCGTCGGAGCCGCCTGACCCCGGCTTCACGGTCCGGCCGGCGGCACCCGGTCCAGGATCGCCGCCAGGTCGAGCCCGGCCGGCAGGGTGCCGAAGGCGAGGCCCCGGTCACCGGCCAGCCGGGAGGCGCAGAACGCGTCCGCGACCGCGGCGGGCGCGTGCCGGACCAGCAGCGAGCCCTGCAGCACCAGCGCCAGACGCTCGACGGTGCGCCGGGCGCGCAGTTCGGCGTCGGCCGGGTCGGCGAGTTCCTCGCGCAGCTCCTGCCAGGCCTGATCGAGCCGGGCATCGCCGCCCAGGCCGGCCGCGATCTCCTGCTCGTACGCGGCGAGGCTCAACGGTTCTCGGGCCAGCGCCCGCAGCACGTCGAGGGCGTTGACGTTGCCGGAGCCCTCCCAGATCCCGTTCAGCGGCGCCTCGCGATACAGCCGCGGCAGACCGGAGTCCTCGGTGTAGCCGTTGCCGCCCAGGCATTCCAGGGCCTCGGCGACCATCGCCGGCTGCCGCTTGCACACCCAGTACTTGGCCAGCGCGGTGGCCAGCCGGGCGAACTCCTGCTCGCCGCGGTCGCCGCGGGCGGCCCGGTCGACCGCGCCCGCCACCCGCAGCACCAGCGTCGTCGCGGCCTCGGACTCGATCGCCAGGTCGGCCAGCACGTTGCGCATCAGCGGCTTGTCCAGCAGCGGCCCGCCGAACGCGTGCCGGTGCCGGGCGTGGTGCACGGCCTGCATGAGCGCGGCCCGCATCCCGGCGGCCGAGCCGAGGCTCGAGTCGAGCCGGGTCAGCGACACCATCTCGATGATGACGGCCACGCCCCGGCCCTGCTCGCCGACGAGCCAGGCGACGGTGTCGTCGAACTCGGGTTCGCCGCTGGCGTTGCTGCGGTTGCCGAGCTTGTCCTTGAGCCGCTGGATGCGGAAGGTGTTGCGGGTCCCGTCGGGCAGCACACGCGGCACCAGGAAGCACGACAGGCCGCCGGGTGCCTGGGCGAGCACGAGAAACAGGTCGTTCATGGGCGCGCTGGTGAACCACTTGTGCCCGCGCAGCAGCCACGTGCCGTCCCCGGCGGGGGTGGCGGTGGTGGTGTTCGTGCGCACGTCCGAGCCGCCCTGCTTCTCGGTCATGCCCATTCCGGCGAGCAGCCCGGCCTTGCCTTCCGGCGCGCGCAGGCCCGGGTCGTACACCCGGCCGGTCAGCAGCGGTTCGAAGCGCGCGGCGAGGTCGGGCTGGTGGCGCAGCGCGGGCACGGCGGCGTACGTCATCGAGATCGGGCAGGTGTGGCCCTGCTCGACGACGCTCCACACCAGCAGCCCGGCGGCGCGGGCCACGTGCGCGCCCGGCCGCGGGTCGGCCCAGGGCCCGCCGGCGAGGCCTTCGCCGACGGCGACGCGCATCAGCTCGTGCCACGACGGGTGGAAGTCGACCTCGTCGACGCGGTTGCCGTACCGGTCGTGGGTGCGCAGCACCGGGGTGTGCCGGTTGGCCTCGTCGCCCCAGCGCTGGGCCTGCTCGGTGCCCGCGAGCCGGCCGAGCCGGCGCAGGTCGTCAAGGTGCCAGGCCGCGCCTTCGCGGGCCGTCGCGGCCAGCAGCGCCGGGTCGGCGGCGACGTCATGTCCGGCCAGTGGCGGCACCTGGTTGAAGACCTCGTGGGTGGCGGCCATCCCCACATCCTGCCGCATCGGCTGAACGAGCGTTAGCCCTCCGCGCGCACGCCGTCGCGGAGTAGGTCTCGGCGCTCAGGCCTCCGGCAGCGGCGCCGTCGGGGCCGGGTCGCCGGGCGCGGAGGACTCGGCCGTCACGCCGCCGGGGGCGCGCAGCAGGCGCACCCAGCCCGCCAGGTTGCCCAGCCCCACCAGCACCAGCGCCAGCAGCGCGAACCCGAACCCGCCCTGGTCGTGTACGAAGTCGCCGATCTGCTTGCCGTCCGGCAGCGGCCCGGTCAGTTGCTCGCGCAGCCGCTCCTCCACCAGCACCCGTACCGTGGCCTGGTTGACCAGCAGGAACAGCGCCGCGATCGCGGCGAGCGCGGCGACCACACCCCGGCGGGTACGCGCCCGGCCGACGCCGATCGTGACGAGCACACCGATCACCAGCAGCACCAGCACCGTGCCGGCCAGCGGCTGCGGGGCGAGCACGTCGCTGCGCCGCTGCTCGGGTGGCAGCAGCTTGTCCGCGGTGACGTCGGGGGTGCCGCCGGTGGCCAGGTCCCAGCCGGTGTACGTGGTCGTGCCGCCCGGCGCGGCCCGGCCGTAACCGCCGGGGGCGTCGCAGGACACGGTCAGGAACGGGGCCAGGAACAGCAGGCCCGCCAGCACCAGCCCGGCCGGGCTGAGCAGCCGGGAGAACCGGCGCACCGATCGACGCTCGCCATCCGCCATTCGCGACAGCGTAGGCGGCCCCGACCATCCCGTCACCCCCAGCGGACGTCGGCGCGGTCACCGACCGCACCAAGGTCACTCGACTTGCCTGGCACCTGCGGGAATGAGCCTTCAAGATACGCACGAGTGCCAGGCAGGTCGGACGATCATGGGGTGGTCCGGGCGGCACGCGGGCGCGAGGCGAGGATACTCGGCGGGTGCTTGAGGAACTGTGGGTGACGGCGGCGCATGTGCGGGCGCTCGACGAGCGGGTGCGGGGGCTGGTGACGGGGCTGTTCGTCACCGGGTCCGTGCCGCTGGGCGACTACTGGCCGGGCCGCAGCGACATCGACTTCGTGGCGGTGATGGACCGGGAGCCGACGTCGGCCGAGCTGGCCGCGCTGGGCAAGGTGCACCTGTCGCTGCCTGACGCGATGCCCGGCCCGGACTACGACGGCATCTACCTGACCCGCGCGCAGCTGGCCGCGCCCCCGGTCGACGGCGACACCGCGCCGCAGATCCTGGCGGGCGACTTCCAGCCGGCGAAGGCCGGTGGGCAGCTCAACCCGGTGACCTGGCTCGAAGTGGCCCGCCACGGCCTGCCGATCCTGGGCGAGCGGCCGGAGGTGGCGCTCGACTCCGACGTGCTGCGCCGGTGGCTGCTGGACAACCTGTCCGGCTACTGGGCGGGCTTCGCCGAGCAGGCCACCCCGCAGTTCGCGGCGCTGCCACCGGACCTGCCGATCCCGCCCGACCCCGTGCTGTGGGCGGTGACGGGACCGGGCCGGCTGCACTACACGCTGGCCACCGGCGAGGTGACCACGAAGACGGGCGGTGCGCACCACACCGCCGAGGTGCTGCCGCAGTGGGCGGAGCTGTGCGAACGCGTGGTGCGTTCCCGCGCGGGCGGCGACGAGCCGTTCACCGCCGCCGACGGCCTCGCCTCGCTCAGCCTCGTCACCGACGTCGTCACCGACGCCCGCACCCGCTGGCCCGCCTGACCGGGCTGCGGCCCGTCAGGCGCGGCGGTGGGCCGCGGTGCGGTGGGCAGGTGCGAGGCCGGCTGCTTCGGCGGCCAGGGCGGTGACCCGGTCGGCGGCGCGGGCCGCGCGGCCGGAGACCTTCCAGGCGGCCATACGCAGTGCGACGGCGGGCGTCGGCGGGAAGACGCCGAGCTGGCCGAGCATGGTCAGGTCGTCGCGCAGCGCCTCGTGCCGGACGACCTGGCCCTCGCGGATGTCGAGCAGGTGCACCTGCTCGAAGTCGACGTCCCGGCCGGTGGACGGGACGGCCTGGTCGAGCGCGCCGTCCCGGAAGCGCACGAACGGGCCGGTGTGCCGTCCGCGCATCCGCAGCCGGAGCCAGACCTGGTGGTCGTTGCGGGCCACGCCGAGCACGGGGAAGCGCAGGTCACTGAAGGCCGAACGCAGCCAGGCGCCCGAGGCCAGGGTCCCGGCCGGGCCGGGGATCGAGCACGCGGCGGGCGCGACGGCGGCCTCGCGGTTGTGGTTGTCAGGGGCGACCACCTGGGCCGCCAGCTCGGAATCGCCCGTCTCCAGGATGCGGAACAGGGCCACCGCCAGGTCCTCGTACACCATGGTCATCGTCTTCTCCCCCTCGGTCGGTCGGCGCAGGGCCCCACCGCCCTGGCCTGAATTGAGGTTATAGGCCGCCTATTCAATAAGTCAAAGATGCAACGATCTCCCGTAGGATGTGCCCATGCCCGACAAGCGCGCCTACGTCTCCCCGCTACGCGAGAAGGCGGCCGCGCAGACGCGTGCGCTGATCCTGGCGGAGGCCGAGCAGTTGTTCGCCGAGCGCGGCTACGGGCGCGTGACGGTCGCCGACATCGCCGCCGCGGCCGGCGTCTCGTCGAAGACCGTGTTCGCCGGCGTCGGCAGCAAGGCCGACATCCTGGACCGCATCGTCGACAAGGCCGTGGTGCTGTCCGGCTACCGGGAGGCCGTCGCGCACGTGCTGGCGATGCCGACGCCCGAGGCGGTGCTGGAAGCGCTCGCCCGGGGCACCCGGGCGGGCAACGAGAGCCAGTTCAAGGTGCACGAGGCGATCCACAAGGCGCTGCCGGTGCACGAGAACGGGCAGGCGCTGTGGGAGCGGGCCACGGCCGCCTACCGCGGTGCGCTGCACGACGTCGCCCGCCACCTGCGCGAGGTGAGCCCGCCGCCGCACCGCTACTCGGTGGAGGAGACGTCCGACCTGCTGTGGCTGTGGTTCGGCCCCACCGGCTGGCGCACGCTGGTGGTCGAGAACGGCTGGTCCTGGGACCGGGCCGAGCAGGTCCTGCACCGTACGGCCGTGGCCGCGCTCGGCTGAGCGCTCACTCGTCTTCGGTGGACAGCAGTTCGCGGGCAGCGGCGAGGATCTCGGCGGGCATGGGGCACGAGCGGCGGTGCGCGGTGTCCAGGTGCACCCCGGTCAGCGTGGTCACCGCGACGGTCTCGCCGGACGCGTTGGTCATCGCGTGCCGGAACCGGATCACCTTCTCGCGAACTTCCAGCAGCTCAGAGTGCACGGTGACCGTGTCGCCGGCGAAGACTTCGCGTTGGTACACGATGTGCTGCTCCACCGCGACCATGCCGCGCGAGGCCGACCGGAGGTAGTCCGGGGTGAGGCCCAGCGTGCTGAACAGGTTCCACGTCGCCTCGTCGAACTTGCCGACGTACCACATGACGTTCATGTGCCCCATGTGGTCGCAGTGCCACGGGTACACCGCGCCCCGGTAGGTCAGGACCGACTCGGCCATCGCACGCCCCTCCGCCATGACGATCATGCCCGGTCCAGGGTAACCGAACGATCGTTAAGCGCGGCGCGGACCACAGGTCACGGAACGGTTAACCGGTACGTCCATCTATTCGCATTAATCAGTTCGATGGCTAGTCTGCGCCTGCCGGTAACCCCCGGCACACCCCGTGATCCCCTGAGGAGTCAGGTCTTGCGACCCTACGCAGCAACACGCGCCCTGCTCGCGCTCGCCCTGGCGGGCACCGCGCTGGCCGCGCCCACGGCCGCCACCGCCGCCCCGGCGCCCGTCGCCGCGCGGGCCGCGGCACTCGCCCTGGCCGCGCCGGACATCTCGCTGACCAACGTGAAGGCGCACCTGCAGCAGTTCCAGACCATCGCCAGCAGCAACGGCGGCAACCGCCGCTCGAACACCGCGGGCTACACGGCGTCGGTGAACTACGTCTACAACAAGCTGGTCGCGGCGGGCTTCTCCGTGGTCAAGCAGAACTGCACCTCCGGCTGCACCAGCGGGGCCGGCCCGAACGTGATCGCGGACTGGCCGGGCGGCGACGCCAACAACGTCTACATGTTCGGCGCGCACCTCGACGGCGTCGCGGCGGGCCCCGGCATCAACGACAACGCGTCGGGCTCCTCGACCGTGCTGGAGATCGCGCTGACCCTGGCGGCGACCAACCCGTCGATGCTCAACCACGTGCGGTTCGGCTTCTGGACCGACGAGGAGCAGGGCCTCAACGGCTCGGAGTTCTACGCCAACAGCCTGCCGTCGGCGGAGCGCACCAAGATCAAGGGCTACTTCAACTTCGACATGGTCGCCTCGACCAACGGCGGCTACTTCATCAACCGGATCACCTCCAGCATCGGGCAGGTCCTGAAGGCGTACTACGACACGAACTTCCCGGGCCTGAACCCGGAGGAGAACGTCGAGGGGGCGGGCCGCTCCGACGACGCCTCGTTCAACGCGGTCGGCATCCAGACCTCGGGCGTGGCGGCCGGCGCGAGCGCCAACAAGACCTCCTCGCAGGTCACCAAGTGGGGCGGCACCACCGGGGACTACGACCCCTGCTACCACTCGTCCTGCGACACGTACCCCTCGAACATCAACGACACGATCCTGAACCGGGCCGGCGACGCCGCGGCGTACGCCCTGTGGACGCTGGCCACCGGCACCCCGGCCACCACGGTGTGGACCGACACGTTCGAGACGGCGACCGGCTGGACCACCAACCCGAACGCCACCGACACCGCCACCACCGGCGCCTGGGAGCGCGGCGACCCAGCCGACACCAACTCCAGCGGCGCCAAGCAGCTCGGCACCACCGTCTCGGGGTCCAACGACCTGGTCACCGGGCGGCTGGCGGGCACCGCCGCGGGTGACTACGACCTCGACGGCGGCGTGAGCAGCGTGCGCTCCCCGGCGGTGACCCTGCCGAGCAGCGGCACGATCAACCTGTCGCTGAACTGGTACCTGGCGCACGGCTCGAACTCCTCCAGCGCCGACTACTTCCGGGTGTCCATCGTGCACAGCGGCGGCACCACGACGCTGTTCACCCAGGCGGGCGCGGCCAGCAACCGCAACGGCTCGTGGGCGTCGGGCACCTGGAACATCTCGGCGTACGCCGGCCAGTCGGTGCGGATCCTGATCTCCGCCGCCGACGCCTCCACGGCGAGCCTCGTCGAGGCCGGCGTGGACGACGTCAAGATCACGGTTTCCTGACCTTGATCGATCAACCGGGCCCCACCTGCGCTGTTCGGCGGCACAGGTGGGGCCCGGAACACGTCCCGGGCCGGCCGTCACCCACTCGGGGTATGAGCATGAACACAGTGCGTCGTGGCATCCCCATGGGGGTCCGTTCACCATTTGGCCCTAGACTCCACCGTCGGCCACCAAACGGGCCGCATTCACCATTTTCACTGGAGGATTAGCGAGACGATGGCGATGACCAACGGCAAGACCCTGGTCACCATGATCGCGGCAGGAAACCGCGAGATCCAGGACTTCCTCGACTCCGACCAGCGCGAGACTCCCTACCTGGTCATTGATCTGAAGGTCGCGGCGCAGCAGTTCCGCCGCCTGACCGGCGCCTTCCGCGAGACGACCGTCTTCTACGCGGTGAAGGCCAACCCCCAGCCGAAGCTGATCAGGCAACTCGCCCAGCTCGGCTCCTCGTTCGACGTGGCGAGCCCCGCCGAGATCGATCTCTGCCTCTCCGAAGGCGCCGATCCGAGCAGACTGTCGTACGGCAACACGATCAAGAAGGCGTCGGACATCCGCTACGCCTACGATCGCGGTGTCCGCATGTTCGTCTTCGACAGCGAAGCGGAGCTGCGCAAACTCGCCGAGAACGCCCCCGGCTCCGCGGTGTTCTGCCGCCTGCTGGCCGGCAGCGCGGGCGCGCAGTGGCCGTTGAGCCGCAAGTTCGGGTGCTCCCCGGACATGGCGGTGTCGCTGCTGGTCCAGGCCCGAGAACTCGGCCTGCGGCCGATCGGGGTGTCGTTCCACGTCGGCTCGCAGCAGCTCGACCCCACCCGCTGGGATCCCAGCATCGCGCAGGCCGCCCAGGTCTTCCGCGAGGTGGCCGAGCACGGCATCCACCTGACGCTGCTCAACTGCGGCGGCGGCTTCCCCGCGGGATACCAGGTGCCGGTCGAGCCGATCGAGGCGTACGCCGAGGCGATCAACTCGGCGGTCGAGCGGCACTTCGGCCCGTACCGGCCGACGCTGGCGATCGAACCCGGCCGCTTCATCGCGGCCGACACGGGAGTGCTGCGGGCACAGGTCGTGCTCGTGTCCCAGAAGTCCTACGACGACGACCACCGATGGGTCTACCTGGACATCGGGCGCTTCGGCGGGCTGGCCGAGACGGAGGGCGAGGCGATCCAGTACCGCCTGGTCACCTCCCGCGACGGGGAGCCGACCGGCCCGGTCGTGCTCGCCGGGCCGACCTGCGACAGCGTCGACATCCTCTACGAGAAGGCGCCGTACCGGCTGCCGCTGGACCTGGAGCCCGGCGATTACGTCGACATCCTCGGCACCGGCGCCTACACGACCACGTATTCTTCCGTTGGATTCAACGGTTTTGCACCTTTAGCAACGTTTTGTATCGGAGACAACGCGTGACGACGATCCCCAAGCTGGCCTTCGGCGGCCGCATCCTCCTGCTCGGCAGCGGCTCGGTGTCGCAGTGCCTGCAGCCCCTGCTGCTGCGCCACGTCGACATGGACTTCACGCGCCTGACCGTGATGGACTTCGAGGACCTCGCCCACACCGCCGCGGAGGTCACCGCCGCCGGCGCGACCTACGTGCGTGAGCGCATCACCCCGGAGAACATCGAGACCAAGCTCGCCGAGTACGTCGGCGAGGGCGACGTCCTGATCAACCTGGCGTGGAACATCGACACCGGCGTGATCATCGACTGGTGCCAGCGCCACGGCACCCTCTACGTCGACACCTCCGTCGAGGAGTGGGACCCGTACGCCGACCAGCTCAACGCGACCCCGCAGTCGCGCACGCTGTACGCCCGGCACATGAAGCTGCGCGAGCGCGCGAAGGGCTGGAAGAAGGACGGCCCGACGGCCATCGTCGAGCACGGCGCGAACCCCGGCCTGGTCAGCCACTGGGCCAAGATCGCCCTGATGGACATCGCCACCGCGATGCTCAAGGAGCCCGAGCGCCTGCCCAAGCCGCTCGACCCGGCCCGCAAGGCAAAGCTCGAGGAGGCCCTGGCCGGCCGCGACTTCGCGGCGCTGGGCATGCTCACCGGCACCAAGGTGATCCACATCTCCGAGCGCGACACCCAGGTCAGCGACAAGCCCAAGCAGGTCGGCGAGTTCGTCAACACCTGGTCCGTCGAGGGCTTCTACGAGGAGGGCATCGCGCCCGCCGAGATGGGCTGGGGCACCCACGAGCCCACGCTGCCCGAGCACGCCTACACCCACGAGTCGGGTCCGCAGAACCAGATCTGCCTCGCCCAGACCGGCATCACCACCAAGGTCCGCTCCTGGGTGCCGCTGGGCGGCCCCATCATCGGCATGGTCGTGCGCCACGGCGAGGCGTTCACCATCAGCGACCACCTGACGGTGTGGGAGGACGGCAAGGCGGTCTACCGCCCCACCGTGCACTACGCGTACCAGCCGTCCGACGCGGCGCTGAACAGCCTGCACGAGTGCCAGATGAACGGCTACACGCTGCAGACCGACCAGCGCATCATGAACGACGAGATCATCAGCGGCATCGACGAACTGGGCGTGCTCCTGCTCGGCCACGAGCTCAACGGCTGGTGGGTCGGCTCGCAGCTCGGCATCGACGAGTCGCGCGCCCTGGTCCCGCACCAGAACGCCACCACCCTGCAGGTCGCCGCCTCGGTCCTCGGCGCGGTCTACTGGATGGTCAACAACCCGAACCGGGGCCTGTGCGTCCCCGACGACCTCGACCCCGAGGCCGTCCTCGACGTCGCCAACCCCTACCTGGGCCCGGTCCCGTCGGTGCACACCGACTGGACCCCCCGCAGCTCCCACTACGAGCCGTTCGCCAACTTCCGCCCGAAGACCGGCGACGACTCCGAGCCCTGGGCCTTCGCCAACTTCCTGGTCTGAGGCAAGGAAGGGCACCTTCTTATCGCTACGCGTTGTAGAAGGGCACCTTATTAACGCCGCGGCCCCGGCCACCTGCGGGTGGTCGGGGCCGTCGCATGTCTGCCGTCGGATCAGGCGGGCAGCGCTTCCAGCCGGCGCTCGGCAGCCGTCATGATGCGCTCCAGCCACCACTCGGCGGTCCGCTGGTCGGCGCCCATGCTCGACACCGTGGTCACCACCCCGCCGCGGCCCAGGTAGGCGTAGCAGTTGACCGATCCGGAGACCGCGAAGCAGGCGGCGGCCCCCCTCATCTCGACGGGAAGCTTGATCTTGTTACTCGCGGTACGGCGGTAGCTGTCGCCGTGGTCGGCGTAGCTCGCGCAGCCCTTCAGCATGCTCGCCGCCTTGGCGACCACGTCCTCGGCCCGCTGCCGGGGCAGCACGTGCACCTCCTGCGTGAGCACCGTGCCGTTGATGACCCAGGCCCGCACGTGCGCCTTGACCTGCTTGGCGTCCTTGGCCGCGGACACCGGCCGGGTCCCGCAGGCGGTGACGGTGCCGGCCGGGAAACCCGGCGCGCGCTCACCGTCGTACGCGCGCTCCAGGTCCGTTCCGGACTCGGTGAGCTCAGCCGCCAGCACCTCGTCGGTGACGAGGACCGCGGTCAACTTCTGCGCCGGGGTGAGCGCCGCCGCGGGTGACGGGGCGGTCGACGCGGACGGCGCGGCCGGAGCCGACGGGGCGGGAACCCACGCCGCCGGGGCGGAGGGAGCGCAGCCCCCAGCGAGCAGCGCCGCCACGGCGGCGAGGGGGGCGAGGCGTCTCACGAACGTGCTCATCTCCGGCGGTCGGCGAGGGGACGTCGCAGGATACCGCCGCGGCGGTCGAGCCCGCCGAGCGGCGGCGCAGCTGGAGCACCGCGACCGACGCCAGCACCGCCAGACCGCCGGCGGCCTGCACCGGGGTCAGCCGCTCGCCGTAGACCAGGGCGGTGGTGGCCACCGTGACGGCGGGCTCGGCGCAGGACAGGATCGCGGCGGCGGACGCGCCGACGTCGCGCACCCCGACGAACATGCCCGCGATCGGCACGACGGTGGACACCACGGCCAGCAGCCCGATCCACAGCCAGCCCGAGGCCTGCCCCGGCGCGTGCAGGCTGCCGGTGGCCAGGCCCGCGACCACCATGCTGACCGCGGCGGAGGTGCACACCACCGCGGTCACCGCGAAGATGTCCAGGCCGGCGGGCAGGCCGGCGGAGACGGTCAGATAGAGGGCGTACGCCACCGCGGCGCCCAGCGCCAGCAGCACTCCCCCGGTGGCGGCCGAGCCGCCGACCCCGCCCGCGCCGAGCATCAGCAGCATGCCCACGGCCGAGCAGCCCAGAGCGGCCAGCCGGCGGCGGTCCGGGCGTTCCCGGCGCAGCGCGATCGCGAGCACGGTCACCAGCGCGGGGTACGCGTACAGCAGCAGCGCGGTCAGCGAGGCGTCGATCTGGGCCAGCGCCCCGAAGTAGAAGCCCGCCTGCAGCGCGTAGCCGAGCGCACCCAGCCCGACGCAGACGGCCAGGGCCCGCCCCCGGGGCAGCGGCGCGCGCCGCCACGCCACCACGGCCCACAGCAGCACGGCGGCGAGCGCGAACCGGCCCGACAGCATGCTCGGCACGTTGAAACCGGCCGCGTACGCCTGCTTGGCGAACACCGCCGACATGCCGAACCCGGTCGCGGAGAGGAGCACCAGGACGGCGCCACGCCGAGCCGAACGGGCTCGGGGCGTGCTCACGGGGGCGGGTGCGGAGACGGTGGCGGTCATGGAACAGAACGGTAGGTCGGATTCAGCCATCGAGGTAGCCTTGGTTTCCAGCATTGTCCGAAGGCAATGCCTATAGATCATCCGAGGCCGAATCTTGCTGTCGCTGCATCAGCTCCGCTGCTTCCTGGCCACCCTGGAGCACGGCTCGTTCACCGCCGCCGCGGGCGCGCTCGGCTACGCCCAGCCGTCGATCTCCGAGCAGGTCCGGCTGCTGGAGCAGCAGCTCGACACGACCCTGTTCCGGCGGGTCGGCCGCGGCCTGGTGCCGACGGAGGCGGCCCGCGCCCTCCAGCCGCACGCCTCCGCGGCGCTGGCCGCCGTCGCCGAGGCGGGGCGCGCCGTCGCCTCGGTGCGCGAGCTGCTGACCGGCACGGTGCGCTTCGGGCTGTTCCGCACCGCCCGGTTCTACCTCACCGCCGACCTGGTCGCCGACGTGCTGCAGCGGCACCCGGGAGTGCGGGTCGAACTGGTCGGGCAGAACTCCGCCGAGGTCCTGGAGCACCTGCGCAAGGGCCGGCTGGAGGCGGCGGTGATCGCGCTGCCGGTCGAGGACGAGAACATGGTCGTGACCCCGGTGCTGCGCGACGAGCTGGTGTACGTCAGCGCCGACCCGGCCCGGCTGCACGCCCGGATCACCCCCGCCGACCTGGCCGCGGCCCAGCTGGTGCTGCCCGACGCGAGCTGGCGCGAGACCGACACCACCCGCCGCCAGCTCGCCCAGGCGGTGCAGCGCAGCGGCCATCCGCTGCGCCCGCGGATCGAGGTCGAGGACACCGAGACGGCGCTGGAGATCGCGGCCCGCGGGCTGGCCGACACCGTCACCTGGCGCGGCGTGCTGCACGGCCTCGGCGACCGGCTGCCCGCCGGGCTCGGCTGGGCTCCGCTGCGCCCGGCGATGTACGAGACGTTCGCCGTGGTACACCGCGAGGGCGAGCTGTCCCCCGCCAGCCGCGTCGTCGTCGACCTGGTCACCGGCCGGATGCGCGAGCTGGACCGAGCGATGCGGGCCCGGACCGGCTGAGCCGTCACCGTCTGGGAGCGGCACGCCGCAGGGCCGCTCCACGGTCTGCCGGGCAGCGGTTGCGGCAACCGACACCATCGGTATCCCGTCCTAGGCTGCTAGGTGAGCAGGTCGATCGGACGAGCGCGGGTGTCGCCGTCCACACCGGATCACGACGGCCGATGTGACACTTTGCCATCTAGCGTCACTCTTCTATGTGTGGTAAAAATCTTCCCATAGCTGCGCAGCGGACGGCAAATAACTCCAACACCCTCAGGAGCACCCCCATGTCCCGCTTCGTACCCCGGGCCCTCGCCGTGGTCGCGGCCGGTGTCATCGCGTCCGTGCTGGCCTTCGCCAGCCCCGCGCACGCCGCGACGTTCCTCACTCACTCCCAGGCGGCCTCGCAGCTCAGCGCGGCCGGGATCACCTGGTCGTCGAGCGGCAACTGCAGCAACCGCAACAACGCGAGCTGCACCTCGTTCACCGACGTCCGCCAGGTCACCATCAACGGCATCAAGACGCTCAAGAGCGCCAGCGGCTGCGCCATCAACATCACCGCGGGCACCGAGACCGGCCACTCCTCCGGCACCTACAGCCACTGGAACGGCTACAAACTCGACATCAGCAAGTACTCATGCATCGGCAACTACATCACCGGCCACTTCACCTACGTCGGCTACATCTCCGGCTGGGGCTACCAGTACCGCTCCGGCGCCGGCAACCTCTACACCGACGAGGGCAACCACTGGGACATCCTGTTCTACAACTGCGGTGGCTGCTGACCGCCGCACCGACGTCCTCGATCACCGAACTTGCCTGGCACCTGTGCGAATGCCACTGCAAGATACGCACAGGTGCCAGGCAGGTCGGTGGATCTAGGAGCGGGCCGAGGTGGGCGCCGGGGCGTCGGGGACCAGGAAGATCTCCTTGTTCTCGGCGACGAACAGCAGGTCGTGTGTGCCGGGCACGTAACTGCCGCCCTCCACGGAGGCGTTGCCCGCCGCCGACGCGAAGGTGGCGGTGTGCACCGGCTTGCCGCTCATCGCCTCGCGCAGGAACTCGTCGCCGGTCAGCTCCGGGTCCGCCGCGAAGACCCAGTACCGGGAATGGCCGGCCAGGGTCAGCCGGGTGCGGTCGTCGGAGACCGTGCTGACCGAGATCTTGTTGACGTTGTAGTCGAACTTCGCCACCGGGAGCAGGGTGACCGGGGTGTTGCGCTCGGCCGGCAGCACCGCCCGGTACACCGGGGAGTTGGCGGTCTTGGCGAACATGTACAGCTCCCCGTCGAGCCAGAGCATCGCCTCGGCGTTGCGGGTCTTGCAACCGGGAGCCGGATCGGGGAAGGCCAGCGGATACTTCGCCGTCACCATGAACGGGTCGTCGGTGTCCGGATCGGGCTCCAGCGTGCGGTAGAGGTACTGCTTGCTCACGCAGTCGTTGGCGCCGATGTCGCCGATCCACAGGTTGTCGTCGTCGTCGATGACGACGTCCTCCCAGTCGGCGTTGGGCGCCTCGAAGACCTGCGCGAACGGGAAGTTCTCGCCACGGCGCACCGGATGGGACTGGGCGTCCTCACCCAGCCGGATCGTCCACAACGCGGCGCGCGGCCGCTGCGTCGTCGCGCCGCCGCCGTCGCGCAGCCAGTAGAAGACCCCCGGGTGCCGTCGGCTGGCCGCCAGGCCCGAAGCCTCGTTGGCGGGCAGGTCGGCGGTGTGGATGGCGATCGGCTGCCCGGCCCCGGCCGCCATGCCCGGCATCGCGAACGGAGCCTGCCCGTACGGCGTGGCAGGCGCGGCCGTCTGCGCGGCGGGCGACACCGGCGTGTCCCCCGGCGCGCCGGGGTCGGTCGTGCCCACGGCGGCCGGGTCGGGCTTGCCGGGCCACGGCCGGCTGTCGTACTCGGTCGCCGACAGCAGTGCCACGGCCGTCGCCAGCACCGCCGCTGCGATGATCACCACTCGGGTCATACCCTGCTAACGGGGCAACCCGCCCCGGCGCAACCGGCGGCCCGGCCGTGGCGTCTGGACATTCATGACCAGCTTTCGATTGACCGGCCGCGCCTTGGCGGCCCTGCTGATCGCCGCGGCTCTGTCGGGCTGCGCGGGCCAGAAAGCGGCCGCCGACGAGGCGGGCGCCCCGCCGCCGACCCTGGACGGCGCCGCCACGCCGGGCTGCGGCCTGGCCCGGCCCACCCCCAGCCCCATCGAGACCGCCGGGTCGACCATGTGGCCGACCAGCGCCTCCCTCGACGACCTGCTCGGCCGGATCGGCACCGCGGGCGAGAGCCGGTTCGCCGAGCACTTCGCCGGGCTGGAGGTGGTGCCGGAGAAGGGACACGCGATCGTGTACCGGGTGCCCTCGGCCGACTTCGACGCCTTCGTCCAGCGCGAGGCCGGCGACGAGTGCGTCTACCTGCGCGACGCCGCCTTCGGCAGGTCCACGCTGCAGGCCCTGGCCGACAAGGTGATCAACGACTCCGCGTACTGGCGCAAGCAGGGCATCCAGATCAACTCGACGTCGGCCGGCAACGACGGCACCGCCGTGACGGTCGGGGTACTGCCCGCCGACGTCGCCCGCGCCCGCGTCGAGCTGCCCAAGCGCTACGGCACCGCGGTGCCGATCATCATCGAGGAGCAGGAGCCGATCAGGGCCTGGTGAACGCGGTGGGCAGGGTCACCCGCCCCGCGGTGCGCGGGGCGGGTGGGCAGGCGGCACACTTCCAGGGTGACCGACACCGCTGCCGACTTCGTCCGCTCGTATGCCGCGCTCGCTCCCGTGCCCTTCCTGCCCGAGCTCAAGCTGCACCAGGCCGACGAGCCGATCGGCCTGTGGGAGCTGACCGAGGGCGAATACCGCAGCGAGCAGCCGCCGCCGTTCTGGGCGTTCGCCTGGGCCGGCGGCCAGGCGCTGGCCCGCTTCCTGTTCGACCACCCGCAGACGACGGCCGGCAAGCGGGTGCTGGACCTGGCGTCGGGCTCCGGGCTGGTCGCGGTGGCCGCCGCGCTGACCGGGGCGGCGTCGGTGCGGGCCGTGGACATCGATCCGCTGTCGGCCGCCGCGATCGGCCTCAACGCCGCCGCCAACGGTGTGCGGGTGTCCGTGGAGCAGGCCGACATCCTGGGCGGTGACGCCGCCGACGCCGAGATCGTGCTGGCCGGGGACGTGTTCTACAGCCAGGCGATGGCCGACCGGATGACCGGTTTCCTGCGCCGGGCGGCCAAGAACGGGGCGCGGGTGCTGGTCGGCGACCCCGACCGGGCGTTCCTGCCCAAACCGCTGTTCCGCGAGCTGGGCGCGTACGACGTGCCGACCCCGTTCGCGCTGGAGAGCGTGACGGTCAAGCACACCCGGGTGTGGGAGCTGCGCGGCCCGGCGAAGAGCTGATCAGCGGGGCACTCCCAGGCCGCTGAGGATCAGCAGCCAGACACCCTCGAACTCGGTCTTGATCTCGGGGTCGTTCCATTCCGCGAGGTGCGCGGGGTTGTGGAAGCGGCTGGTGGCGTCGAACACGGCCCGGCCCGTCCGGAACGGGTCGGCGACCGCGAAGTCGCCCCGGCCCACCCCGTCGGCGATGATCCCGCCGAGCTGCGCCGCCAGCGCGTTGATGTGCGCCCGGACCACCTCGTCGGCCTCCAGCGCCAGGTGGTAGTACGTGGTGAACAGCTCCGGCTCGTCGCGGGCCCGCCGCTGCTTGGCGTCGCACAGCGCCTCCAGCCACCGGCGCAGCCGCGGCTGCGCCGGGCCGCGCTCGGCTGCGATCTCGGCCAGCGGCTCCGACAGCCGCGCCAGCCAGCGCTCCGCCACCGCGCTACGCAGCGCCGCCTTGCTGGGGAAATGCCGGTACACGCTGCCGTGGCTGACGTTCAGCGCGCGCGCGACATCGACGACGTTGGCCTTCGCCGGCCCGAAGCGGCGGAGGGCCTCCTCCGCCGCTTCCAGGATGCGATCGGGTGTGAGCGGAGCATCTGCCATAACGGGCAGACCTTACCTCTCGCTGTCGAGCGCCGACATCGAATGCGGGTCATAGCGGTCCCCGGACACCGATCCGGCCGGCACCGCCGAGGAGATCCGGGCCAGGTCGGTCTCGGTCAGCACGACCGGCAGCGCGCCCAGCGACTCCTCCAGCCGCGCCCGGGTGCGCGCCCCGACCAGGGGCACGATGTCGTCGCCCTGGGCCAGCGCCCAGGCCACCGCGATCTGCGCGACGCTGGCGCCTTTGTCCTGGCCGACCTCGCGCAGCGCGTCGACCAGGGCCAGGTTGCGGTCCAGGTTGTCACCGGCGAACCGGGGCAGGTGCCCGCGGAAGTCGCCGGGCGCGGTGGCACGCTCGCGGGACCAATGGCCCGACAGCAGGCCGCGCGACAGCACGCCGTACGCGGTGATGCCGATGCCCAGCTCGCGGGCGGTGGGCAGGATGTCGCGCTCGATGCCCCGCGAGATCAGCGAGTACTCGATCTGCAGGTCGGCGATGGGGTGCACGGCAGCGGCCCGGCGCAAGGTGGACGCGCCGACCTCGGACAGCCCGATGTGCCGGACGTAACCGGCCTTGACCAGGTCGGCCAGCGCCCCGACGGTCTCCTCGATCGGCACGTTCGGATCGAGGCGGGCCGGGCGGTAGATGTCGACGTGGTCGGTGCCGAGGCGCTTGAGGGTGTACGCGAGGAAGTTCTTGATCGCGATCGGCCGGGTGTCGACGCCGTTCCAGCCGCCCGCGGCGTCGCGCAGCGCGCCGAACTTGACGCTGATGACGGCGTTCTCACGGGCGCGGCCCTTGAGCGCGTCGCGCAGCAGCAGCTCGTTGTGGCCCATGCCGTAGAAGTCGCCGGTGTCGAGCAGGGTGACCCCGGCGTCCAGGGCGGCGTGGATCGTGGCGATGCTCTCCGCCTCGTCGGCGGGGCCGTACAGGTCGGACATGCCCATCAGGCCCAGCCCCAGCGCGGAGACGCGCGGGCCGGAGGTGCCGAGCGGGCGAGTGGTCATGGTGTTGGTGGTCATGCCCAGAACGATAGGGATGACAGATGACAGATTTCAAGTTTTGTCAGTTGTACAGTGATCGCGGTCACCATGATCATGCGGTCCGCGGCGGAGGCGGTCCCTGCGGTGGACCCGCCGCGACCGTCTCCGGCCAGGCCGGGGCACGGGCAGGTCGCCGTAGCGGTCCCGCACGTCGCGGCGGTACGCCCAGGCCTCGTGCCAGACGTGCAGGTAGACGCCGCGAGTGAAATAGCGGCCCGGTCCGGTGATCGGGTAGCCGTCGTGGTCGTGGTAGAACCACCACACCGGCAGCACGCTGAACAGGGCGTAGTTCAGCCCGACCAGCGGCAGGTAGAGCGGCCCCAGCAGGCGCGCCTGGCGGACGTGCAGGTCCTCGTGGCGCTCGTTGGCCGCAGTCCCGCCGGCAACGACGTTGCCCAGCGTGGTGGCGTACCCCTGGATGGCCTGCTCATGGACGTCGATCCGGCCGCGGTGGCAGCAGCGCGGCGGGTCCAGGTGGTGCCCGCGGGCCAGGTTGACCGCGAGGAAGCCCGCCCCGGCGATCGTGTTCACCAGGCTCCAGCTGTGGTCGACCGCGAACAGCGCGACCCCGCGCGGGCTCGCCGGATAGGCCCGCACCCGCCCGACCGCCCAGCCGTACGGCACCGCGACGACCGCGATCACCACGCCCGCGAACACCGCCCACCCCGCGCCCAGCAGCGACCCGGCCGCGACCGCCGCCACGACCTGGATCAGCGCCGACAGCGCCCCACCCGCATACGCACCTATACGCGCACCCTACCCACGCACCACACGTCTCGGACGGTCTCGATCATCCGACTTGCCCGGCAAACGGGCGTATCTTGGACCGCTTTTCGCCCAGGCGCCAGGCAAATCGGATGGTCATGCGCGGCGGCGGGGCGGGCGGGTCAGCCGATGACGTCGAGGAAGGCACGGGCGATCACGGCGTGGCCGGGCAGGTTCGGGTGGATGCGGTCGTGGGCCCAGTCGGCGGGCCGGGTCGAGGTCAGCACCCGGTCGAACGCGGCCTGCACGGGCACGTGCAGCGCGCCGAACTCCTTCGCCAGCGTGGCGACGGTCGCGGCGTAGTCGCCGGTCATCGTGTACTGCGGGTCGTCGTGATCGGACTCGATCAGGTAGGGGTCGGCCAGGATCAGCCGGCAGCCGGTGCGCTCGACCGCCGTGGTCAGCAGCGCACGCAGAGTGGCCGTGTACTCGTCGAGCGGGACCGCGGCGTCGGGCTGGTTCTCGAAGAAGCGCCAGACGTCGTTGATGCCGATCTTCACACTGAGCCAGTCGGGGCGCTCGTCGACGACGTCGGCCTGCCACCGGGCGGCCAGGTCGCGCACGGTGTCGCCGCTGACGCCGCGGTTGACCCAGCTCAGGCCGAGGTCGGGGCGGGCGGCGGTGACGAACGCCCGCACCAGGCTCATGTAGCCGTCGCCGTACGGTGCGGCGCTGTCGCGCCGGCCGCAGTCGGTGATGCTGTCGCCGATGAACACGATGCGCTGACCCTGCTCGAAAATCACGGGCCCCATGGTAGGTGCCCGGCAGCGCGGGCGCGACCCTCAGCGCGGCGAGAACAGCCAGGGCTCGGTCAGGTCGTGATAGGACAGCATGGAGGTCAGCTCCTCGGCCCGGTCGAGCGCGCCCTGCAGCTCCGGCGGCAGCTGCCGCTGCTCCCCGGCCCGCGCCTGCTCCAGCGAGGTGAAGTACACCGCCTCGGTGAAGGTGCCGTCGTGGTGCAGCGCCACGGTGCCGCCGATGAGGTCCGGGCGGAACTGGTGCAGGCTGGCCGACAGCCGTACGACGCTGTCCATCATCTTGTCCGGATCGCCGGTCCGACCGGTGATGACCTGCACGAACCCGGCGTCGTCGGAGCCGGTGGCCAGGTAGCCGCGCACGTCGGCGCTGTCGTGGAAGGTCGGGTCGGACACCAGCGACGCCGTCTGCCGCCACCAGCGGTCCTGTTCGGGACGTCTGCTGTTGGCCCGCGCCGCCTCCTCGGAGGCGAACCGGGCGAGCACGACCAGCCGGCCGTCGGCGGTGACCCCGCCGGTGGTGCCGAGCCAGCCGTCCGCCCCGGGCGACAGCTCGCGGACCCAGCCGTCGAAAGCCTCGCGGGCCGCCTCATGATCGGACACGCGGCCGCGAATGACCTGAACGAACATGGCGGACCTCCCCTCCCCCCGACGGTACGTCCCACCCGGCCGCCCGGGTCGCCGAAGCCGGATCTCGGCCCGTTCGGCCTGCATATACTGCTTGGCGAGGTGGATGCCATGGACCTGCTGAACGGCTACCGGGCCAGTCTGGCCGAGTTCACCGACCGCGTCGCGCAGGTGCGGCCGCAGCAGTGGTCGTCGCCCACGCCGTGCCCGGAGTGGGACGTCCGAGCGCTCGTCAACCATCTGGTGGGCGAGGACCGGTGGACAGTGCCGATCTTCGCCGGGGCGACCGTCGACGACGTCGGTGACCGGTTCGCCGGCGACCTGCTGGGCGCGGACCCGGTCGCGGCGGCCGCCGACGCCGCGCGCGAGGCGGAGGCCGCGGTGACCGCACCCGGGGCGATGGACCGCATCGTGCATCTGTCCTTCGGCGACACCGCCGCCAGCGAGTACGCCTACCAGCTCACCGCCGACCACCTGGTGCACGCCTGGGACCTGGCCGTGGCGCTGGGCGTGGATCCGCAGCTGGATCCCCAGGCGGTGAAGGTGGTCGCGGACTGGTTCGACACCGAGGAGCACGCCTACCGCGGGGCGGGGGCGATCGGGCCGCGGATCGACCTGCCCGACGGCTCCGACGCCCAGGACCGGCTGCTGGCCGCGTTCGGCCGCGACCCGGCCTGGGCCCCGGCCTGAGCCAGGGCCTGTGCACCCGCGCGCGGGTCAGGCGGCGCTGTACGCGGTGGCGTGGGTGGGCCGGTAGACGCCCAGGGTCGCGCCGCCGGGCAGGCGTACCACGGCCTCGGTGCCCCACTCGCGCACGGTCGGCGCGACGATGATCTCCAGCCCGCGCTCGCCCCATTGCGCCACCGTGGACTCGACGTCGTCCACGGTCAGGTAGAGCTCGCAGCGGGTGTGCGCCTCGGCCGGGTGGAAGGCGATCTCGGCGGGCGGAGCCTTGAAGATCAGCCAGCCCTCGCCGGTGTCCACGTGCGGGAAGCCCAGCACGTCCCGGAAGAAGGCGCGGTCGGCGTCGGCGTTCGTGCTGTAGATCAGAGCATGCATACCGTTGATCATGTCTTGATTTTATGCCGCCTGACCTGCGCGGCAGCCTGCTTCACCGGGGTCTGCTTCGCACGGACGGCTCACTCGAAAAGCGAGTGCGGCGCGCCGTGGTCCGCGCGGCGGCGCTGCCGCCGCCGACGGGTGATCACGATCAGGTCGACGACCGTGACGGCCATCAGCAGCACGCTCAGCCAGCCCAGCCAGCTCAGTCCGAAGGCGAACGAGATGACCGCCAGCACGCCCGCGAACACCAGGCCGAACCCGGCCAGTGCCAGGCGCAGGTTCAGCGCGCTGTACGGATGGTCGTGGGTGCCGTCCGGCTTCTGTCTGGTCATCGTGGCCTCACCCACCATGTTAGTCCGCGCAGGGCGGCTCAGGACGGTCCCGCGGCGGGCGGGGCGCCGAGCATCACGCGGTCCAGCGTGGGCTGGAAGCCCAGTGCCCGGTACTTCGCGCCCGCGACCGCGGTGCCGGCGAAGACCAGCACGTGGTCGGCGATCCGCCGGGCGGCGGCACAGGCCGCGGCGAACACCGCGTCGGCGTGGGCGTCGCCGCCGCCCGGCGCGTGGACGGCGCTCAGCCGGACCATCCCCGCGACCAGCCTGCTGCGGCCCGCCATCGCCACCGGCCGGACCACGCCCTGCGGATCCGCTGCCTCCCACAGTGTGATGCCGCCGTGATCGAGCGGGTCGTCCACGACGTACGCGGCCTCGCTGGGATCGTCCGGGTGGGCGGCCATCAGCTCGTGGAACCACGCCAGGAGCAGATCCCGGTCGGCGGGCCCGGCGACGCGGGCGCGACCGGGCGGCGGTGCGGGCGGTGTGAACCGATCCAGCCGGTACAGCGTGATGCGCGAACGCTCGACGGGCCGGTCGCCGCGAGCGGCCCGCCAGGCCCGCGCCACCCGGTCGGCCGCGCCGCCGTCCACTCCCACCGCGTCCACCTCGCCGAGCGCGTCGAACAGGCGGGCTATCGCCCCGTCGGGCAGCGGGGACAGGATCGGCGCGTGCCCCGGTGCGCGCAGGAAAGCCCCCGTGACCTCGCCGTCGGCCCCCCGCCACCAGCCGTACCGCTGGTCGGAAGCGGTGCTGGGGCGCGCCTGGAGGTAGGCGGCCTCGGTGAGCAGCGCCGTGTGCTCGACCGGACGGGTGCGCAGGAACTCTCCCGCCGCGTCGAGCAGGTCACGGACATCCGTTGCGGTGGACCAGGTCACGGTCACATCCTCGCGGTCCCCGCCGTCGCGCCGCCAGCCCCGTCGCGCGGCGGGTCCGCATACCATGAGAAAACACCCCAGCAGGCAGGAGAGGCCATGTCCGAGGCGACGATCGCCGTCACCGGGGCCACCGGCCGGCTCGGCGCGCAGGTGGCCCACCGCCTGGCCGAGGCCGGGCTGCCCCAGCGCCTCGTGGTGCGCGACCCGTCCCGCGCGCCCGAACTTCCCGGCGCGGAGGTCCGCCGCGCGGCGTATGGCGATCGCGCGGCGGCGATCGACGCGCTGACCGGCGTCGACACGCTGTTCATGGTCTCCGGCGCGGAGTCCGCCGAGCGGGTCGACGAACACCGCCGGTTCATCGACGCCGCCGTGGCGGCCGGGGTGCGCCGGCTGGTGTACACGTCGTTCTACGGCGCGGCGCCCGACGCGACGTTCACGCTGGCCCGCGACCACTGGGCCACCGAAGAGCACCTGCGGGACACACCGCTGGCGTGGACGTTCCTGCGCAACAACCTCTACCTGGAGATGCTGCCGCTGTTCGCCGGGCGCGACGGGGTGCTTCGCGGCCCGGCGGGGCAGGGCCGGGTGGCCGGGGTGTCCATCAGCGATGTGGCCGCCGTCGCCGCGCTGGTGCTGCGGGAGCCCGGCCGCCACGACGGGCAGACGTACGAGCTGACCGGGCCGCAGGCGCTGACGCTGGAGCAGGTCGCCGAGATCATCACGTTCGTGACCGGACGGCCGACGAGTTTCCACGACGAGACCCCCGAGGAGGCGTACGCGTCCCGGGCGGTCTACGACGCCCCCGGCTGGCAGGTCGAGGCGTGGGTCAGCACCTACCTGGCCATCGCCCGGGGGGAACTGGGTTCCACCACCGGCACCGTGGAGCGGTTGACCGGTGTGCCCGCGGTGAGCCTGGAGGAACTGCTGCGCCTCGACTGAGCCCGGCCAGGCCGCACCGGCGTAGACTGGCCGTGTCGCTCAGGACCTCGGTGGCAGCGGAATCGCACCTCTCACTCCAGCCGGGACCTGAACCGCATGATCGAAGTGGCCGGCCCGGGACAGGACGGTTGATCATGCTCGCTGACGCCCCGCTCACCATCGCCGCTCCGAACACCGAGACCGCGGCCGAGCCGGCCAGGCTGGTGCTCGCTCCCGCCAGGGCCGATCGGGCCGTCCTCGACGGCGGCTGGTGGCCGCGCTCCTGGGACGCCGCCGCAGAGGTGCCCGGCCTCGTGACGGCGCTGGTCGCGCGTTACGGTCCGATCCGGCACGTCATGCTCAGCAGGAGCACCTGGGGCGGCGGCGCCCGCCGGTTGCCGGCCGGGTCCGGCACCGTCCGGATGGGATGGTTCGCCTCCCAGGACAGCGCCCTGGCGATCGCGATCACCGACCACGACGACCAGATCGACCTCCTGGTCGTGCCGCCCACCGCCACCCCCGCCGCGGCGGACAGCGCCATGGCCGCCGCCGCCGATCCAGCCGACGACAGGCACGCTCAGACCATCCTCGCGGCGTAGCCGGCCTCCGCGGCCTGCACCCTGAACAGGGCCGACCGCGTCGACCGGCGTGCCGCGTGACCACACGGCGCACGCCGTCCGCTCTCCGGCTGAGGATCGGCGTAGGCTCGGTGATATACGTTGGCTCCGGACCTCGGCGACGTCCATGTACGTCGATTCTGGGAGGCCCCGTGAGCACCAACATCCTGGCCGGTGCCGCTGTGCGATCGCCGTGGGCGCGGGCAAGCGCATGGCAGGCCGAGAGCCTGAACAGGTCACCCACCGGTGCGGTCGGCCATGCTCAATGAGCGCACCATGCGCGTCTGGGCCCAGGTCGGCAAGCAGACGCAAGGGGCCCCGGCAACGCTGGCGCACATCTGCGCCGCGGCGGTGGCCGGCGTCAACGTCGACGGGGCCGGCGTGACGATCATGACCAGTGCCGCCGCCCGGGATGTCGTGCACACCTCGGACCGGGTGGCCGCCGATCTGGAGGAGTGGCAGCTGACCTACGGGCAGGGCCCGTGTGTCGACGCGTTCGCCGCGGGTGGACCGGTGCTCGCGCTGGATCTGCGCTCGGCGGAGAGCCTGGCCCGCTGGCCGGTGTTCACCCCGGCCGCCCTCGACAGCGGCGCGCGGGCCGTGTTCGCCCTTCCGCTGCAGATCGGCGCGATCCGGCTGGGCGTGCTCGACCTGTACCGGGCCCGGCCCGGTGCGATGAGCGCCTACGAACTCGCCGACGCCCTGGCGTTCGCCGAGGCCACCGCGCTGATGGTGATCGACGACGCAGCCGGGCAGCGGCCGGATACGGCCGAGCTGGCCTGGCAGCGCGCTGACCCGACCGCACATCAGGCGCAGGTGCACCAGGCCACCGGAATGATCGTGGCGCAGATCGGGACCAGCGCCGAGGCCGCATTCGCCCGGCTCCGCGCCTATGCCTACGCCCATGACCGCAGGCTCGGGGATGTCGCCCGCGACGTCGTGGAACGGCGCCTGCGGTTCGAGCCCGACCCGCCGCTGGAAAGCCATGAGGGTGACGAGGAGATGGCATGAGCGTCCAGGTCCGGCGCCTGCGTCGAGGACTATCGTTGGGGAGGGAGCACGCATGAGTGAGCGACAGCTGGCCGAGGCTTTCGTCGAGCTGGCCGACACGCTGGTCGACGACTTCGACCTGATGGACTTCCTCCATCAGGTCACGGTGCGATGCGCTCAGGTGCTCGGCGTGGCGGCGGCCGGCGTGCTGCTGACCGACCAGCGCGGCGCGCTGCGGGTCGCCGCCGCGTCCACCGAGCAGACCCGATTGCTGGAGCTGCTCCAACTGCAGACCGACGAGGGACCGTGTCCGGAGTGCTTCCACTCCGGTCGTCCGGTCGCGGTCGCGGACCTGTCCACGGCCGCCGACCGCTGGCCGCGCTTCGTCGCCCAGGCCCGCCAGAGCGGGTTCGCGTCGGTCCACGCGCTGCCGATGCGGCTGCGTGCCGACCTCATCGGCGCGCTGAACCTCTTCGGCGGCGTCCCGGGCGCGCTCGACGAACGTACGATCCAGCTGGGACAGGCACTGGCCGACGTGGCCACGATCGGGTTGTTGCAGGCCCGCGCCATCCGCCACCACGAGACGCTGGCCGAGCAGCTGCAGACCGCGCTCAACAGCCGCATCATCATCGAGCAGGCGAAGGGCGTCATCGCCGAACGTCGCGGCGTCGACATGGACGAGGCGTTCAACCTGCTCCGCGACACCGCCCGGCGCAGCAACCGGCGGCTGTCCGAGCTGGCCCGGACGGTGGTGGACGGGTCGGAGGAGCTGTGGCTCACCCAGCCGGCGGCCCCCACGCATGCGTCGATCCCCTTGCGCCGTACGGACGGCGGCGTAGGCTGAGCAGACGCATCGGAGGAACATCCGATCCGGCCGGCACTGGCGACAGTGCCGGGACAGTCATCCACGCCGCCCAGACCCCGCGGTCGTGACCAGGCAACACCGGCTGCCTCAGCAGAGGCTGCCGGCTCAGCCGGCACACCGCTGCCTCCAGTCACCAGGGCGCTGATCCGTATGACCGTCTCCGCCGAGCGCGCACCGAAACGCGCCGAGCACCTGCTGAAACTGCGCGACGAACTGCCACCCGACCACCCCGACCGGGCACGCATCCGCGCCCGGGTCGTCGAGGAGCACCTGCCGATGGCCGGACGGCTCGCCCGGCGCTTCGCCGGACGTGGGGAACTCGTCGAAGATCTGGCACAGGTCGCCGCCCTCGCCTTGATCAAGGCCGTCGACCGATACGACCCCGCGCAGCAGGTGCCCTTCACCGGATACGCGGTGCCGTTCATCCTCGGCGCCCTCAAGCGGCACTTCCGCGACGCCACGTGGGGTATGCGGGTGCCGCGCGCGGTCAAGGACCTGGGCCCTCAGGTCGCCACCGCCGCCCGCGAGCTCGGCCAGCAGCGGGGCCGCACGCCCACCGCCGACGAGATCGCCGACCACCTGCATGTCGCGCTGGCCGATGTGCTGACCGCGTTGGAGTCCTGGCACGCATACCGCGTGCTCTCGCTGAACACGTCTCCGGCGGGCCGCACGGGCCTCGACCTCATCGACGGCATCGGCGACATCGACCAGCGCTACGCCGCGGTCGAGGACCGCATGTGCCTGCGGCCCGTGCTGGCGGGGCTCGCGCCGCGGGAGCGCCGTATCCTCGCCATGCGCGTGTACGCCCGGATGAGCCAGTCAGAGATCGCCGCCGAGGTCGGGCTCTCCCAGATGCACGTGTCCCGGCTGCTGAAGCGCACTCTCGACCGGCTGCGGGCACAGCTACCGCAGTGAACGCGCCGACGGCGGCGCCGCCGCTCAGAGGTACTGACCGGTGGTGTCGCTGTCGGTCTTCGAGACGCGCACGGACACCACGTTGGCGAGGTTGATGACGACACCGTTCTCGCTCGCCTCGCGGTTGTACCTGGCTCGGGACAGGACCAGACCACGCCGCTCGTCCAGGGCCCTGGCAATCGTCTCCAGCGCCTCATCAGGACCGGCGAAGTCGGAACTCAGCAGCGCCACGTCCTCGCCGCCCACCGGGTGAAACCGCATGATCAGTTCGATGTTGTCAGCCACGGCCGGACTCCTCCCGCGCGCAGTCCGACGGCGGCGCCCCGAGCCCGGAATCGGGCCCGGGCCTGCCGGCGACCGTCGGCTCCCGCTGCTGTCAAGTATCCCCTCCCCGAGCTGCGGTCGGCAGACCCCGGACCGAACGGTGTGTCTCACGCCGGCCACGAGGCCTCGATGAGGGCCTGCGTCGCCGCTCTCTCGTACACGGCCGCGGCGAGCCACGCGCGGGCGAACTCGTCGCCGTCGTCGACCGTGATCCGGCCGAAGACGTCGCGGGGCCGGTGGCGGGCGGCAGCCGTGACCGAGGCCAGCAGGTAGGCCCCGAGATCCAGCCGGGCCTGCCGCAGCCTGCGTTCCTGGGTGTCGGCGAGCGCGTGCACGGCCCGGCCGCCACTGACCACCCGCTCCAGATGGCGGCGCAGCAACTGCAGTGCCGGATCACCGGTGGTGGGCGGGCGGCCCGCGACCGCCGCCGGCTGCTGCCCCGACAGCAGCTGGCTGCGGTGCAGTCGGTCGTAGCCCAGATCGGCGTGACCGGCCCAGGACTGCGGCAGCCGCAGCCCGTCACCGGTGCCGGGCGCGAGCCCGATCGACAGCGCCTCGACGGTCGCCCGCCGTCCCGGGTCGGGGCGGCCCACCACCAGCAGCTCCAGGCCAGCGGCCGCGCCGAGCAGCCGCAGGTTTTCCCGGTACGCCAGCTCCGGGTGGTCATCGGCGACGGTGAGCAGCACCGGAGCCCCGTCGGCGGTCTCCGCGAGCACCGCGTCCCCGGTCGCCGCGCCGCGCAGCCGCACCGTCAGGAACACCAGGTCCGATCCCGCCACCCGGTCCCCGACCGGCTCGGCGAGCGCGGCGAAGGCGCGGCTGACCTGCTCGCCCAGCGGCTGCTCCCACAGTGCCCGCAGCGGCGGCTCGGTCCAGGCCGCGCCGGTGGCGCGCACCGCACGCACCGACCTGCCCGCGCCCAGCCGGCCCGAGGCGCTGGCGGTGCCCCCGGAGACGATCATGCCGGCGCGGGTCAGCTCGCGGTGGGACAACCCCGCCTCGCCCAGCGCCACCACCGTGTCGCCGGAGCGGGCTGCCCGGTCCGCGCCGCCCGGGGCGACGTCGGTGGCCGTCCACAGCCGACCGTCGCGGTCCACCACATACGTGGCCGTGCCCGCGTACCCGGACTCGGCGACGACGGGGACCGTGCACAGGCCGTACAGGCGCAGTCCCGCCTGCGGGTCGTAGCCGCGGCGGGCCACGCCGAGCAGGTCCGCGGACGTGCCGCCGGACCGGCCCGGCGCGCGCAGCCCGTGTGACACGGTCAGCAGTTCGCGCAGGTCGTCGGTGAGCTCGGCGAGCCGGAACTGCGGCTGCGCCTCCCGCAGCGACTGCAGCCCGGCCGCGACCCGTGTGCCTGCCGCTGCGGCGCGGTGCAGGCCGTTGGCGCGGCCCTCGTGCACGGCTCGCAGCAAGGCGGTACGCAGCACCAGCCCGCTGCCGGACGTGCCCGCCGCGAGCACTGCCGCCCCGGCCCGCCACAGCCCCTCGGCCGCGTCGCGCTGCCGTGGCGTGATCACGACCGGCACGTCACCGGTCTCATCGCCGGGCACCTGCCCCCCGGCTGGCTGCTCGCCGATGGTCTTGGCCAGGCCCGCCGTCCGTGGGCCGGTCGCGGCCGGCTGACCGCCGCTCGCGCTGCCGTCCCCGCTCGCGGGGTGCTCGCCGATCGCCGGCAGCCCGATGTCCGTTGCGGAGGGTCCGCTCGCTCCCGGTTCCGGCTGAGCACCGGCCTCCGGCTCGTCGTCGAGGCCGTCGTGGACCGGGGCCAGGGCCAGCACCGCAACCCGGTGCAGGCAGTTGGGCGCGAGCAGGCAGCTGCACCGGGCGTCGCCCCCGGTGCGCACCACGCCGCCGGTCAGCACCAGGGTGACCGTGGTGCCCTCGTCGACGGCGACCGTGACCCGGCCGTCGGCCGCGGACACCGGCCAGGCGGCGGCCCGGGTCACGGCGTCGTCGACCTTCTTGCGCAACCGTCCCGGCAGCGCGTCGAGCGTCTCCGCCAGCGCCGGGGCGGTGACCGGAGGCAGGTCGCTCATCGTTTCTCCTCGTTACGCGCATGGGCGGGCAGGGGCGGAGCGGGTCGCAGGTTCACCGGCGCACCTGCTCCCCCACCCAGCGGGCAAGTTCCAGCGGGCTCAGCGCCGCGATCGGCATACCCGCCGCGACCAGCTGGCCCGCGGCCGCCACCGAGTAGCGCGGCCGTCCCGCGTCGTCGAGGCTGGCGCAGCCCAGCACGGTCGCGCCGGACTCCACCAGTGCGCGCACCTCGGCCAGCAGGCCACCCATGGAGTACCCCTCCTCGAAGTCGCTCACCAGCACCACCAGCGTGCGCGCGGGCACGGTGACCAGCGACCGGGCATGGCGCAGACCCGCCGCGATGTGGGTGCCGCCGCCGACCTTCACCTCCAGCAGCAGGCTCAACGGGTCGCCGACGCGGTCGGTCAGGTCCACCACCTCGGTGGAGAACGCGACGAAGTGCGTCGTCAGCGCGGGCACCCCGGCCAGCACCGACGCGGTCAGCGCGGACCAGATCACCGACTCCTCCATGGAGCCGGACACGTCCACGACCAGCACCAGCCGCCAGTCCACGCCGCGGCGGGCGCGGGTGCGGAAGACAGGACGTTCGGGCACCACGGTGACCCGGCCGTCCTGTTCGCGGCGGCTGGTGGCGAGGTTCGCCTGCAGGGTGCGGGCCAGGTCGAGCCGCCCGCCCGGCCGGGAGGTGGGCCGGGGCGTGGTGAGGCCGTTGAGCGCCGGGCGCAGCGTGGTGGCCAGTTCCCTGGTCAGCTCCGCGATGATGCGGGCCACCAGCGGGCGCAGCCGGGCCACGACCGCCTCGGGCATGCCGCCGGCCAGCGACAGCACGTCGCGCAGCAGGTCCATGGAGGGGCGCACCGCGTCAGGGTCGAGTTCGAGCGCGGCGTCGAGGCGGCCGGACTCCACGGCGGCGGCCAGCACCTCTTCGCGTACGCCGGGCCCGAACAGCGCGGACAGCTCCTCGGACCATTCGCGTACGCCCGGGAACGACGGCTCGCGCCCCGCGCCCGCGCCGCGGTCCTCGCGTGCGCCTTCGCCCCGGCCCATCCCGTAGAGCTCGTCGAGCGCGGTCGCGTAGCGCCTGGCCTTGCCGCCCATGCCCGTGCGGTCCCGGCCCAGGATGAGCCGCCAGCGGTCGGCGGGCGACAACTCACCGGACGGCGCGGGCCTGGCGTCCCGGTCCGTGGACGATCCGGCGGCGCGTTTCTCGCCTGCCGTGGTCCGGTCCGCCTCCGAGGCACCGGCCGCGGCCAGGTCGGCGGATGCGGCCGTGTCGTCGGCCGTCGGCGGGGACGCCGTGCCGTCGGCGGCCAACAGGCCCAGCTCCACCAGGGCGGCCCGGCCCGCTCGGTCGGCGAGCAGCCGGGCCAGCAGGGCGTCCGGGTCGTCGACGTCGCCGAGGTCGGCCACGTCGTGCCCGCCGAGCCGTTCGTCGACGACCGCGAGCAGCCGGTCGCGCCCGGCGGGGCTGGCGGTGTGGAAGCCGCCGCGCAGCGCGGGCAGCCGGTGCAGGAACGCCTCGTCGGGCAGCGTCTCGACGCGGTCGAGCAGCCCGGTCAGCACGCCCCCGGCAGCCTGCAGCAGCGGCTCGGCGACGGCCAGCAGGCCGCTGACGTGCCCCTGCAGGGCGCGGCGGGCCTCCTCGGTGCCGGCGGTGTCCACCCAGGACGCCACCCGCACGCCGAACTCCTCCGGCGGGACGTGGCCGAGCAGCACCCGCACCGCGCCCGCGGCGGCGGCCATCAGCGGCGTGCCGCGGGTGGCCAGCCGGGCCAGCGCGTCGGCCAGGCGCAGCGCCGACCCGGACGCCTCGGCGCGCTGCGCGAGCGCGGCCAGGGCCCGCGCGTCGTCGACGGCTTCGGAGCCGGCGAGCCCGTCGATCTGCCGGACGGCGGCGGTCTCCACCGCCTCGGCGGCTTCGGCGACGGCGGCGCGGTCGGGTTCGGGCAGGCCCGGCACGTGGCCGTGGCGCAGCCGGTCGAGCAGGGCCAGGGCCGCCATCGCCTCGGTGAGCGAGCCCTGGGCGGGCACCACCGCGGCGACCTCGGCCAGCCGCCGCCCGGCCAGCGCGGGCAGCCCGCACACCGCGGCGGCGTGCAGGCCCTCGACGACCTCGGCCGCCGACGGGCCGCCGTCAGCGGTCTCGCGGCGGCGGCGCTCGCCGAGCGCGCCTTCGGTGGCCTGTTCCAGGGTGACCCCGCGCAGCCCGGCGACCTCGATGCCGGCCTCGGTGTGCGGGGTCCACTGCAGCCGCCAGCGGGTGGTGATGGCGTCGACGCCGCCCGCGCCGCCGTCTCCGGCGATCGGTTCGGCGTAGGCGACCCCGCAGGCGGCCAGCCGCTGCAGGGTGACCTCGCGGCGGCGGTCCAGGTCGGAGCGCAGCGGGTCGAGGCGGGTGTCCTTGGCGGCGTCGCCGGGGCCGGGCAGCCGCAGGGACGCCAGCAGCTCCCGGACCGCGGGCCCGAGCCCGGAGCGCGGGGTGCCCGGGGCGAGCCGCCCGCGCCGGTCCCCCACCATCACGTGCTCCATCGCGGTGGCGACGACGCGGCCGCGGCCGAGCACCTCGCCGTGCGCGAGCACGCTCTGCAGCGCCTCGACCAGCTCGCCGCGGCCCGGGGCGGGCAGCCCGCGCAGCCGGGCCAGGTCGACGGCGAGCCGCACGGCCTCGCGCGCCTCGGCGGGCCCGGCCGGGTGCCCGGCGGCGCGCACCCCGGCGCACACCGCCACGACGGCGGCCAGCGCCGCCGCCTCGACCTGGGCCGGGTCGCCCGCGGCGGTCAGCACGGACTGCTGCCACTGCGGGTCGCGGATGCCCGCCGGATAGCCGGACTGGGCGTCGAGCAGCCCGAAGGTGTACGGCACCAGCGAGCTCACCACCTTCGCGCCCGCCGGGGCCGGGTTCGCCGGTCCCGCCGCGCGCAGCGCCGGGGCGTGGAACGCGCCGACCAGCATCGCGACCCGTTCGCCCGCGTGCTCGGCGAGGCAGCCGCGCATGTACGCCTCCCGGCGCAGATCCAGGGTGGACACCCCGTCGCCGGTCTCGGCGTCGCGGCGCAGCGCCCAGCCGACCAGCAGCGCCGCCCGGCGTACCGCCTCGGCGTCCGCGCCGGGTGCGCGGGCCTCGACCATGCGGTCCCACATGTCCTCGTCGGCGCGGCCGGTCGCGGCGCCCTTGAGCGCCCCGGCCAGCGACAGCCGCTGCCCGGCCGGCCCGGCGGCGGGCTGTTCCCGCTCGTGCCAGGCGCGGTCGGCCAGCGGCAGGTCACACGGCACGACGGGCACGCCGCGCCGGTGCGCCCAGCGCACCGCGGCCAGCTCCGGCGAGAAGTCCGCGAACGGGTAGAACGCCAGACCGGCGTCCCCCACCACGCCCGCCAGCGCGACGGGCGCGGTGGTGTCCGGGTCGGCCAGCCAGGGCAGCCACTCGCCCAGCTCCGGAGGCAGCTCCAGCAGCAGCGCCTCGGGGGCGTGCCGGTCGAGCAGCTCCGGCAGCACGACCGACAGCGCGGGCGAGTGGTGCCGCACGCCGATCAGGAACGGGTCGCGCTGCCCGGCCAGCTCGGCGACGGCGACCGCGGGGTCGCCGTCGAGCTCCGTCGTCACCTCAGCCACCGAGGACATCGCGCAGTTCCCACAGTCGCCGCCACAGCCGCGCGCCGTCCTCGGCCCGGCGGCGCACCGCCCCGTCCCAGTAGCCGAGCAGCTTCGCGCCGTCGGCCGGGTCGTCCTTGCGCACCACGCCGAGCAGGTGCCCCGGCAGCAGCGACAGCACGTCCCGGTCGCCGGGGAAGTACGCCTGGGCCAGGCCCAGCGACGTCGCGACCGCGACCGCCTCGGCGGTGCTCATCACCGTCGACGGACGCTCCACGTCCCAACCCTCGACCGAGCGGCCCTCGCGCAGGTCCCGGAACGCGGTGACCAGCGCCTCCAGCACCGCGTCGTCGACGGCGAACGGCGCCTTGACCCGCTCCAGCGCGGCGCGGGCCTGCTTGCCGACCAGCGCGGTCTCGGCCGCGAGGTCGCCGATCGGGCCGACGGTCTCGAAGTTGAAGCGGCGCTTGAGCGCCGCCGACATCTCCGACACGCCCCGGTCGCGCAGGTTCGCGGTGGCGATCAGCGTGAAGCCGGGTGCGGCGTGCACGGTCGCGCCGTCGGTGCCGGCCAGCTCCGGCACCGCGATACGGCGGTCGGACAGCAGCGACACCAGCGCGTCCTGCACCTCGGGCAGGCAGCGGGTGATCTCCTCGACGCGGGCCACCGCACCGGTGCGCATCGCCGACAGGATCGGCGAGGGCACCAGCGCCTCACTGCTCGGGCCGTGGGCCAGCAGCAGCGCGTAGTTCCAGCCGTAACGCAGCTGGTCCTCGGTCGTGCCCGCGGTGCCCTGCACGACCAGCTCGCTGCTGCCGCACACGGCCGCGGACAGCAGCTCCGACAGCATCGACTTGGCCGTGCCCGGCTCGCCGACCAGCAGCAGGCCGCGCTCTCCGGCCAGCGTGACCACGCACCGCTCGACCAGGGCCCGCTCGCCGACGAACTTCGCCGGGATCGTCAGCTTGTTCGGCAGGCCCTCGCGGCGGTCCTCCTTGGCCAGCTCCAGCTCGCGGCCGTCGCTGCCGGTGATGAAGGTGACCACGGCCCGGGGGGTGAGCCGCCAGCCGGGCGGGCGCGGCCCGCCGTCGTACGCGGCCAGGAACGCCAGCTCGCCGGCGTACGCGTGCTCGGCAGGGTCGACCTGCCGCGCGGTCGTGGTGGTGGTCATCGGCGCCTCTCGGTTACCAGTTCGTCGAATCGGGGTCCGTCGCCCGCGGTGATCCTGTCCCAGGCCAGCGCGAACAGCTGCGGCGCGGGCGCGACCGGCAGCACGATGTCCAGGCCGGACACCCCGTTCTCGCCGCCGATGAGCAGCGGCAGCTTCCACCGCTCCAGGGGCAGGTGCGGGGCTTTGAGCGCCAGCCACCCGCCGGGCAGGAACAGGCTGCGTCCGGCCCGGGGCCGCTTGGCCTCGACCACGAGGTCGGTGGCGGCCAGCGCGGCACGGGCCGCCTTCAGCCGGGCCGGCTTCCAGCCCGTCCACAGCGCCGTGTTCTTGTCGGTCGGGTCGGGCAGCGCCAGCAGCTGCAGGTACAGCGCCGCCGCGTCGGCGGGCAGCCCGCGCTCCTGCGCGACCCGGGCCACGAGATCGGGCACGGACCGGGCCGGGTCCTGGGCGTACCCGTCGAGCCCGGCCGGCACCGGGTAGCCGACCAGCCGGGCGAGCTGGCCGCCGAGCAGCGCGTGCAGCGCGGCGTCGACGCCGTCGGAGTGGCTGTCCAGCCTGGCCCGCAGCACGTGCAGCACCGGGTCGTCGGCGCCGGTCAGCAGCGCTGGGCGCACGTGCACCACGCGCCAGCCGGTGTCCGGCGGCAGCAGCACCGACCCGGCCGAGATGCTGCCGTCGGCGCCGTTCACCCGGGTCGCGCCGGTCGCCGCGAGCAACGCGTCGATCTTGCGTTCGGTGACGTAGCCGGCCGGCAGGGACAGCGCCGGGTCGGCCAGCCGGGCCTGGGCCAGCTCCACCGTCCGCGGCAGCGCGGCCCGGATCGGGTCGTCGGCCGGCAGGTGGTAGACCAGCCACGGCAGGCACTTGACGAGCGCGACGAACACGTCGTCGTCGTCGATGCCGTCGACGGTGCCGTGCAGCCACCGGCAGGTGTCCGGGTTGGCGATGCCGTGGATCAGCTCGGAGGCGTTCATCGAGCCGTCCACATCGGCCTTGTCGATGGCGACGATGAGGTCGTCGCGCACCGGGCGGCGTACGCCGTGGCGCTCCGTCCACGCGGCCGCGAACCGCGCGCCAGCCGGGCCGGACCGCCACAGCGCGGCCAGCTCGGCGGGCAGCAGCAGGGCCAGCATCCGCGCGGTCGCGGCGACGCTGCCCGACCGCATCCGGCTCGCGGCGGCGGCCGCCGGACCGGCTTCGACCGCGAGCAGCTCGCGCACCCACTCCGACTCCGGCTTGTGCCACGCCTGCTGGGGCAGGCCCGCCAACACCATGGTCGCCTCGGCGAGGCTGATCCCGGCCGCGTCGGACAGTGCGGCTACCCGGTCGGGCTGCCAGGCTATCGGCCCGTTCGCGGCCAGCAGGCCGGTGAACTCGGCGATCGCGTCGGGGGTGGCCCCGGCGGTGTCGAGCATCCGCTCGGCGGTGATGGCGTAGCCGGTCAGCGCCCCGAACACCCCGTCAGGGGCGTACTCCAGCCCCTTGGCCTCGCGGTCGTCGGCGTCGGCGGACAGCACCAGCAGGCGGCGGGCACCGAACGTCAGCACCGTGCCGGGCAGGCCGTCCTCGTTGAAAGGCTGGTCGGCCTTCAGGTCGACCAGCCGCAGCCGCGACCCCGGGGTGAGCAGCCCGCTGCGGGCGACGACGCCGAGCAACTCCACCAGCGCGGACCGGTGCTCGGGGCTGGTCACCGGGCTCGCCGCGCGGTACATCGCGGCGGGCAGGATGCCGAGCGCGTCGAACCAGTCGTCGTCGGCGTCCAGGTACAGCTGCCCGGTGGGCGCCTGCTCGGCGGTGAACGCCGCGCCGGTCGCGGCGAACAGGCGCACCGCGCTGTCGCCACGGCTGTAGCAGTAGCGGATGAGGCCGGACAGCGCGTGGCTGAGCACGTGGTCCTGCACGCCGCCGGTCCACTCCGCGGCCGGCTTCGCGGCGGCCTCGACCGCCTTGCCCTCGCACCGGTCGCGCAGCTCGGCGAGCCGGGTGACGTGCACGGCGGCCCGCTCCACCAGCCCGGCGACCCCGGCCCGCAGCGACGGGTCGGTGACCTGCGGCAGGTGCGACGCCACCAGCGCGACCAGGGCCTCCTGCGCGGCGGCGTCGTCCTGCGCGGCGGCGATCGCCGTGACGGACTCGCCCAGCAGCGCCGCGCACCACTCGTCGGTGACCGCGCGCAGCGCCGCCGAACCGGCCTCGTCGCGCGGACGCAGCAGGTGCCAGTACGCGGCCCCGGGCACCAGCCGCGTGCCACGGGCGTACGCCGACGGGCCCTGCGGCACCGAGTACTCGCCGAGCAGCCAGCCCTCGGGGTCGGCCAGGGTCATCGAGCTGCGCCGCCAGTCGCGGGCGGTGAACACGCCGCAGACCGCGTCCGAGCCCGGCAGGCGCACCGCACCGGACAGGTCGCCGCGGACGCTCGCCCCGGCGGGCAGCGTGTACGTCGTGCCGTCGGTCGACTGCCCGGTCAGGCCGCCGTCCGCGTGGCGGCGCACCCGCCAGCCGAGCAGCGGGCTCCGCCCACCGGCCGCCGGGTCGCGCGGCGCGAGCCGGGACAGGTGCAGCACCAGCGACTCCCCGTCGGCCGCGCCGTCCTCCAGGAACGCGGGCAGGCTGGCCCGGCCGCGCTCGCCGGTGGCCGGGTCGAACTCCTGGCACACCAGCTTGTCGCCGTTGTGCCGGATCACCCAGTACGAGGCCCCGTCGGTGAGCACCCGGCCGGTGTGCCGCTCGCTGCGGTCGCCGACGTGCAGCGGACGGCTGCCGAGGGTGCGGCCGCCGCCGGGCAGCGGCAGCGACATGGCGTCGGTCATGTCGAAGGCGCTGTCGGGCACGGTGAACACGTCGTCGGGCGCGCCGCTCCAGTAGCCCGACCGCTCGCGGCCGATGTCCCAGCAGACCAGCAGCTGCTTGTCGACGTAGCGCAGCACCAGCCGCCACAGGTAGTGGCGCTGGTCGGCGGGGATGCGCAACAGGTGCTCCAGCTCGACGCCGTGCTCGCCGAGCACCAGCACCAGGTCGCCGCGGCGCAGCACCAGGTACGGGTACTGGCTGACGATGGCGAGGCTGTCCTCGTTGTCGTCAGCCGTCACGCCCAGCCGGGCGACGGCCTCCTCCAGCGCGGGCCAGCCCAGCTCGTCGAGCAGGCCGGTGCGCAGCGAGCGGCCCAGCATCGCGGCGACGTCGTGGCCGAGCACCCGCTCGGCGGCGGCCGGGTTGACGGCGACGCCGTCGGGGCAGCCGAGCAGGGCCAGCCGGTCCAGGTGCTTGGCGAGCGTGGGCAGGCTGTGCCGGGCGGTGTCGGCGGCGATCAGGTCGAGCAGGGTGTGGGCCGCGGTGCGCAGGCCCGGCACGGCCGTGACGGCACGCACCCGCTCGGAGTCGCCCGCGGTCTCCCGGTAGTTCGGGCGCAGGTGCTGCTCGACGGACTCGGCGAGCGCGGTCAGGAAGCGGTCGTCGCCGGCGACGGCGACCAGGTCGCGGCGGCCCTCGCGCTCGTCGGACAGCCAGCGCGACACCTGGTAGCGGGCGGCGTCGTCCGGGTCGGCGACCGGCACGCCCAGCGCCAGGCAGGCGTCGAGCAGGTCGAGGTCGACGCCGCTGTGCCGGCGGCACAGCACGACCGGCAGCCCGTCGGCCTTCAACCGGCCCGACATGCGCTCCAGCAGGGCCAGCAGGTGGACCGAACGGCCGCTCTGCCGCCAGCCCCGGCGCTGGCGGTGCACGTCGAACCGGCCGAGCCAGCCCGCCGGGCCGTCGGGCGACTCGGCGGCGAACGGCACCGTGCCCTGCGGCTCGGTGAGCGCGGCGGTCGCCCCGGCGCGCTCCAGCACGTCCAGCCACACCTCGTCGGCGACGTTCTGCGGGAACATGCCGAGCAGGCGGCCGCGCAGGGCCGGGTCGGCGGCGGCGAGCGCGGCCAGCGCGGTGGCGTACGCCGTCCAGAAGCCCTCGGGCGCGCGCGACAGCGACGGGGCGGACAGCAGCTGCGCGAGCACCTGCCGATCGGCCTCGCCCTGGTCGAGCTTGGCGGCCTTGGCCAGGCGGCGCAGGTCGACATGCATCTGCGCGTACGGCGGCAGCCCGCCCAGGGTCCGCTCCACGCACAGGCGCAGGAAGCGCTCGTACGCGTCGGCCGGTGTGCACCGTGCGGCCAGCTCCCGGGCGTGCTGCGACAGGGCCTTCGCGGTCAGCGCGCCGGCCAGCGCGAACTCCAGGAACACCGCGTGCTGGCGCTCCTCGTCGATGCGCAGCGCGTACGCCCGCTCGGCGTCGCGCGCCTTGCCGAACATCGTCGCCGCGTACGTGGTGCTGTCGGCGGCCAGGAAGGCCCGGCCCGCCTCCTCGTAGTACGTCGGCAGGAAGTGCGGGACCGCGCGGGCCAGCCGCTCGCCGAGGGCGTTGAAGCCGTCCTTGGCCGGGCCGATGCGCGACTTCGCCTGCCGGGCCAGCCGCTCGATCTCCTTGACCAGGGCCAGCGCGTGGTGGCCGTTGGCCGGGTCGTGGACCAGCGCCCAGGCCGGAAAGCCCAGCGCCTGCTGGCGGACCAGGCCGACCTCGTTGACCGGCGCCGGCTTGTCGAACCCGAGGAACTCCATGCTCAGGTCCTCGGCCGCGCCGATGGTCCCGGGCACCAGCCGCACCACGACACGTTCCCCCAGCACCGGGTGCCGGTAGGACCGCGAGGTCAGCGCGTCGACGGTGTCGTCCTTGGCCACCGGCGAACCGGTCGGCAGCACCGCCCCGGCCTCCAGCAGCGTCACGTTCTGCTCGCTCACGTCAGTCCTCGTCCTCGTCGTCATAGTCCTCGTCGTCGTCTTCGTCGGCGTCCGCGATCTGGTCCTCGGCGGAGTCCTCGTCCTCGTCCTTCTCGACGACGCGGCCCGCGTACAGGGCCGCGGCCATGCGGGTGCCCTCGGACCAGGCGACCGGGCCGACCTCGGCCAGGGTCAGGGCCGTGCCGTTGCGGTCGGTGAAGACCAGGTCCCCGGTCTCGGTCTCGTAGTACGGGTCGTCGGAGCCGACCCAGGAACGCGCCTCGACGGTGACGCCGCCCTCGAACACGCGGCAGACGGCGTTGCCGCCGCGCACCGGGTAGCCGAGCTTGGTGGCGCGGGCGGTCAGGTGGCGCAGCTCGGCGTACTTGCCCCCGGAGTAGTCGGCGACACGCCGAGCGGCCGGATCCGCATCGGCCGGGCGGACGAAGATCTGCCGGAACAGCTGGTCCACGGACTGGGAAACGCCCAGGTCGGCGGCGAACTCGCGCAGGTCGTCGAGGTCGGGCAGGGTCACCGGGTGCGGGATCACCACCCGCTGCGCGGTCAGCCGCACCGTGTCGCCGTCGAGGTTGACGATGCCGATCTGCCCGGGGGCCGCGTCGCGCAGGAAGCCGACCTCGTCCGGGTCGAAGACGCCGTCGTCGTCGAGCACCCCGACCACCAGGTCGGTCAGCGCCGCGCGCCAGGTCTCGTCGGCCCACACGTCGGCCAGCACCGCGACGGGCACCGGCAGCGAGCGGACCATCCACCGTTCGATGTCGGCGCGGCACTGCGCCTCGTGCCGGCCCAGCCACTCGGTGAGCTGCCGCAGCCCGGTCACCACCGGGTCGTCGCGCAGGGCCGACGGCACCGACTTCAGCTCCTTGCCCTTGGCGTTGCGGGCGACCAGATCGCTCCCGCGCAGGGTGACCTCATAGCCACCCGATGCCACCAACCATCCCATGTGGACGGCCACCTCCCTGTCGAAGACACCGGACGCTAAACCACCGCGCCGACAGTCCGGCAAACGGCTGGTCGCGGCCCCGCCCCGTTCGCGGCATACCGACCGGGAACCATTCGGCCACACCGCCCGCGGCGGCGCGCAGCGGGGTCCCCGCGCCGCGGCCGCCGCGGCCGCGAGGTGTGCAAAGCCATGTCAACGGGTATATGCAGGCATGACCACGCGTCTCGGGAGTACCGTCGAAGGTCCAGCGCCGGGCACGCCGCCGGTCGGCCGCAGCCGCACGGGTGCGGGCGTCGCCGGGCCGCTGGGCAGTGCGTCAGCGGTGACGGAGGAGGCGGCGGTGAAGGGCAGAGCACTCGTGCTCGGTGGCGGCGGGGTCACCGGTATCGCGTGGGAACTGGGCATCCTGGCCGGACTCGCCGAGGCTGGGGTCGACCTGAGCACCGCCGACCTGCTGATCGGCACGTCGGCCGGGTCGGTGGTCGCCTCGGTGATGGCCACCGAGCCCAGCCTGGAGGAGCGCTACCAGACCCAGCTGGAGGACCCGAAGGACGAGGTCGCGGCCCGCATCAGCACGCGCACCCTGCTGGCGTACGGCTGGGCGATGGTGCGCAGCCGCGCCCCCGAGCAGTACCGCGCCCGCCTCGGCGCGCTCGCGCTGGCCGCCGCCTCGATGACACCCGAGGAGCGCAAGGCCGTCATCGCGTCCCGGCTGCCTGTCGTCGAGTGGCCCGCCCAGCCCCTGAAGATCACCGCGTCCGACGCGCACACCGGCGAGTTCACCGTGTTCGACCGCGACAGCGGCGTGGAGCTCATCGACGCCGTCGCCGCGAGCTGCGCCGTCCCCGGCGTATGGCCGCCCGCCGCGGTCAACGGCCACCGCTACATCGACGGCGGCATGCGCTCGGCGACCAACGCCGACCTGGCCAAGGGGCACGAACGCGTGGTCATCATCGCGCCGGTGACCGTCGGCGGCGGCCTGGTCACCAGCACCGCCCGCCACGTCGCCGAGCTGACGGCGGCCGGCACCCGCGTGACGGTCATCAGCCCCGACCGCGACGCCCGGAATGCGATCGGCCGCAACATGCTCGACCCGGCCCGCCGGGCGGCGTCGGCCCGCGCCGGCCGCGCCCAGTCCGCGCACGTCGTCGAGCAGGTCGGCGCCGTCTGGTGCTGACCTGCCACCGACCGTCCGTTCAGGATGTTCCCAGGGAAGCGCACGACGATCACTGTCTCAACGCCGCGACCAGGTAGAACTCGATGTGACGCCACTCTCTCCGGCCGAGGCCGACCCGGAGTGGCCAAAGCCAATCGCTAGCGCTATGCTCGACCGTGACGCCCGTCTTGGCGACTTCCCCCGTGGTTGCCAAGACGGGCGCTTTATTGTGCCCACACCTCCTCCCACACACCGTCCACAGAGGAAGGAAGGGCACCTTCACATCGCCATACGTAGAGCAAGGTGCCCTTCTTAACGCCCCACCGCCGCGTACCGCGCAGCCGGGTTGCTCGATTGTCGGCCGGGTCGGGTATCGTCCCGCGCGGCGAGGCTGTAGCGCAGAGGTCGTCGCGCCTTGACTGCAAGCTGGAGGACGTCGGTTCGAATCCGACCAGCCTCGCCCCTACCTGACCCGGGGAGAGCGCATGCCGCACCGCAGCACCGACGTGCTGGCGGCACGCGTGCCCGCGGACGGCCCGCCCGGCCCCTCGGACGCGCCGATCAGCGCGTCCGATCTGGACACCTGCCTGCGGGTGCTGGCCGCCGCCCGGCGCGGCGCGCTGGACGGTCCGGCGGCGCTGGCCGTCGAACGGGCTGTCGCCGAAGCGCACCGCGGCGGCAAGAAGCGCCGCAAGGCCGACCGCGCGGCGACCCGTGAGCAGGCCGACCGGCAGTTGCTGGCCACGGCCAGCCGCTACCGCGAGGAGATCCCCACCGCCACGGCCCGGCACCACGCCGCCGTCGCACACGACACGAGGCCCGCGCCGAACCTGCCGCCGACGCCCGACGGCCCGGATGTCCTGCCACCTGGACCGGGCGACCGGCGTCGCGCACAGCCCGGACCGGGCCCGCAGCCTGTCGCGCCGTCTGAACCCGGTGAGCGGGCAGCGCCCACGCTGCTGCACCGCCCGCGCCGCTGCTACGTGTGCAAGGAGCGGTTCCGGCAGGTCGACGCCGACTACCACCAGCTGTGCCCGCCGTGCGCCGAGCACAACCGGCAGCGCCGCGACGCCCGCTGCGACCTGACCGGCCGCCGCGCCGTGGTCACCGGCGGCCGGGTGAAGATCGGCTTCCATATCGCGCTGAAGCTGCTGCGCGACGGCGCGGACGTCCTGGTCACCACCCGCTTCCCGCACGACGCGGCACGCCGGTTCGCCGACCTGCCCGACGCGAGCGAGTGGTCGCACCGGCTGCACGTGCACGGCGCGGACTTCCTCGACCTGGCCGGGGTGGTGGGCCTGGTCGACGCGGTCGGGCAGCGCTGGGACCACCTCGACATCCTGGTCAACAACGCCGCGCAGACCCTGCACCGTCCCGCGGCCTACCACCGCGAGGTGCGCGCGGCCGAGCTGCTGCCGCTGACCGGCCCGGCTGCCGCGATCGGCACGACGGCGACCCGGCACCGCCCGGACACCGCCGTCGTGCTGCCGGAACCGGCCCAGGCGCTGTTCCCGGCCGGGCACACCGACGAGACCGGCCAGCCGCTGGACCTGCGCGAGGTCAACAGCTGGACCCTGCACGCCCACGACGTCAGCCCGCGCGAGTGGCTGGAGGTGCACGTCGTCAACGCCTTCGTGCCGTTCCTGCTCACCTCCCGGCTGCGCCCGCTGCTGGCCGCCGCGCCGTCCGCGATGCGGCACGTGGTGCAGGTGTCGGCGATGGAGGGCAGCTTCTCCCGCGAGAACAAGACCCAGCGCCACCCGCACACCAACATGGCCAAGGCGGCCCTGAACATGCTGACCCGGACGCTGGCCGACGACTACCGCGGCGACGGCATCCTGATGAACAGCGTGGACACCGGCTGGGTGACCGACGAGCGGCCGCACCCGGACAAGCAGGCCCAGCGCGAGGCAGGCTTCCGGCCGCCGCTGGACGTGATCGACGGCGCGGCGCGGGTGTACGACCCGATCGTGCGCGCGGAGGCCGGCGACCCGGTGCACGGGGCTTTCCTCAAGGACTACCGGCAGGTGGCATGGTGACCGAGCACGAGACCCCCGCGAACCCGGTGCGCTGCCCGGCGATCAGCCGTCCCGAGACGGGGCTGGCCGACCCGGCCGACTTCGACGCGCTGCTGACCCGGCTCGCCGACCCGGCCGGGGTCGCCGCCGCGGAGGACTTCCCGCGCGGCACGCTGCAGCCCGACGGCCGGCTCGACCTGTGCAAGCAGGGCCTCGGCCCGCAGGTCGCGGCGCGGGTGGTGCAGGCGGCCGTACGGTTCCCGCACGCCACCCACCTGCTGCTGGGCACCAACGGCCTGGGCAGCGACGGGGCCCGCGCGGTCGCCGACGCGCTCGCGCCCGGCCACCACGTGCAGACCGTCTACCTGGGCTGCAACCGCATCGACGCGGACGGCGCGGGCGCGCTGGCCGACCGGCTCGCCGGCGACGCGACGGTGCGGGCGCTGTGGCTCAAGCGCAACCCGATCGGCGACGAGGGCGTGGCCCGGTTGTGCGCGGCCCTGGCCGCGAACACCACGCTGCGCACCCTCGACCTGGTCAACACCGGGCTGACCCGGCACGGGCTGGAGTCCCTGGCGCAGGTGCTGGCAGACCGGAGCACATCGCTGGAGCGGCTGTTCCTCGGCGGCAACGGGCTGCGCCCCGACGCGGTGCCCGCGCTGTCGGCGATCGTGCGCGACGGGCGGGTACGCGAGCTGTACCTGGCCGCCAACCACCTCGGCGACGAGGGCGCGGCCGCGCTCGGCGAGGCCGTCGAGGGCCTGCCGATGACGCTGGGCCTGGGCGGCAACGGCCTCACCCCGGCCGGGGTGGCCGCGCTGGCGGCGCGATTGGGCGCGTGGACCGCACTCGACCTGGCCCGGCCGCCGTCGGAGCGGGCACTGGGCGCGCTGCCCAACACCGTCGGCGATGAAGGCGCGGCGGCGTTGGCGGTGGTGCTGCCCGCGAGTCGGCTGCGGCGGCTGGACCTGCGCTTCACCGGCATCACCGGCCGTGGCGCGAAGCTGCTGGTCGCCGCGCTGAACGACGACATGCCGCTGCGCTACCTGGGCATCAACCACGGCGTGCCGCGCCGGCTGCGGCGGCTGGCCGCGGCCACCCTCGGCCCGGCCGAGCAGCCGCACCCCGACATCAGCGCGATCGCGAGCGTGTACCGGTGAGCGACGCCGAACTGACCGTCTGGCAGCGGGTACGCCGCTACGCCGTGCCGACCCGCATGATCGACGAGTGCACGGACCGGCGGCTCGCCGGTGACTGGCGCGGGGCGTGCGCCGCGGGCCGTGTCGACACCGACGTCGATCTCGCCGAGGTGGCCCGCACCCACGGGACGGCGGCCGAAGAACGGATCGTCGCGGAACTGGCCGGGTTCGCCCCCGACCTGCTGCGCTGGCATCTGCCGCGGGCGCTGGGCGGGCGCACCAGCCTCGCCACCGGCCTCACCTTCACTCTCGCGCCGCGCCTGGACGTCGTCGGCCAGGACACCCCGGCATTGCAGGTCGAGCTGCCCAAGACCGTGGACGGCTCGCAGCGGCTGCGGCTGACCGTCGCCCCGCTGGGCAAGGCTCCCGGCCCGGAACTGCCCGGCTACCTGTGGCACGCCACCGAGTCGGCGGGGCTGCGCCAGGCCTACGGCGGCGACGCGCACCGGCTGCCCTTCCTCACCCCCGACGGTGCGCCGGTGCCGCTCGCCGGGTTCACCGCCGCGACCGGTGACGGCGCCCCGGCGCGGGCGGAGCGCTCCGCCGCGCTGCTCGCCACGGAACAGCTGGTCGAGGCGTGGCGCGAAGCCGGGCTGGAACTCGACGAGACGCTGCCCGCGTTCCGGTACAGCCACTACAAGGTGTCCCGCGAGCAGGTGCTCGGGCAGCGGCTGCACCTGGTCGCGCTCGCCCCGGCGGTGCGCCGGCTCGCCTCGCGCCACGCCGCCGAGGGCGTGGTGCTCAACGCGGACTGGCGGCTGCGCTTCCTGTTCACCCCGGACGGGGACACGGTGCGGGTCCGGATGCTCGGCGAGAACGAGCGCCGCGGCGACCTGCCGGTGCTGGCCGAACCGCTGTACCTCGTACCCCCCGATCTGGAACTGCTGTATCGCGGCCTGATCTCGCCGGCGGATCTGCACCCCCTGGTGCGCGCCGCGTTGTTCCCCGACGCGCCCGGTGGTGTCCCGACGGCGCGCGGCCCCGCGTTCGGGCCGGTGCGGGTGCGCTGCCGGGGGCAGTGGCACCGCATCGACAACGCGGGCGGGCGGCTCGTGCCGCTCGACCACACGCCCGACGAGGTGCGGCGCGAGCACGCGCTGCGCGCGCTCGGCGGCAAGGTGGCCGGCTGCTTCGCCGCCCAGCAGGGCTGGACCGACGGCAGCACGCGGCTGCCCCGGGCCTTGCGGGACCAGCGCCGGGAACTGATGCAGACCATCCTGCACGGTGACACCCAGGCGGTGCTCGCGATGCTGGACGCGGGCCTGGACCCGCACGTGCGTGACGGCCGCGGCTCGACGCTGCTGCACCTGCTGCGCTGCCTCGACCACGAGGTGCTGCTGCCCCGGCTGCTGGCCGCGGGCCTGCCGATCGACGCCCGCGACCACCGCAGACGCACCCCGCTGCACGTCGCGGTCGGCTGGGTGGGCACCCCGGCGCTGGTGCTGGCGCTGCTGGAGGCGGGCGCGGACCCCAGGGCCGAGGACGACAACGGCACCTCCGTCACCGACCTGGTCGAGTACAAGGGCTTCGAGTACTACGAGGAAGAGAGCGGCGACAAGCACGCCGACCTCAAGCTGATCTCCCAGTACATCCAGGAGCGTTCCTGAGCGAGCGCAGCGAGCGATCCATGAACGGCCCGGCTGCGGGTGACGAGCGGAGCGAGGAACACGCATGAGCGAGGCTTTGCGTACGGCGGACGAACTGATCGCCGCGACCCGGGCGTGGCGCAGCGAGCCGGTGACCGACCCGCGGGTCGAGGCGCTGGCCCTGGCGGTGTCGGCGAACCTGCCGGTGCTGCTGTGGGGCGAGCCGGGCATCGGCAAGTCCGCGTCGCTGCAGCAGCTCGCGGCCGGGCTCGGGGTGCCGCTGGAGACGGTGATCGCCAGCGTGCACGAGCCGTCGGACTTCTCCGGCCTGCCGATCGTCGGCGACGATCCGGCCGCCGACGGGGTGCCGATGGCCCCGCCGGACTGGGCGGTGCGGCTCGCGCGCAGCGGGCAGGGCCTGCTGTTCTTCGACGAGCTGTCGTCCGCGCCGCCCGCGGTGCAGGCCGCGCTGCTGCGGGTGGTGCTGGAGCGGCGGGTCGGCAGCCTGGAGCTGCCGCCCGCGATCCGGATCGTCGCCGCGGCGAACCCGCCGTCCAGCGCCGCCGACGGCTGGCACCTGAGCCCGCCGCTGGCCAACCGCTTCGTGCACCTGCACTGGACACACGACCCGCGTGTGGTCGCCCGCGGCCTGGCCGGAACCTGGCCCGCGATCACCGTGCCGACGGTGCACCCGGCGCGGATGGCCGGGGCGGTAGCCCGCGCCCGGGGCACCGTGGCGGGCTTCCTGACCGCCCGGCCGGGCCTGGTGCACCACCTGCCCGGCGACGCCGACAGCCGGGGCGGGGCGTGGCCGTCGCCGCGCAGCTGGGAGATGGCGCTGCGGCTGCTGGCGTTCCACCTGGCCACCGACACCGGCCGGGACGCGCTGACCACCGCGCTGGTCGGCGCGGTCGGCGACGGCGCCGGGCTGGAGTTCGGCACGTACCTGGAGGAGCTGGACCTGCCCGACCCGGAGCGGGTGCTGGCCGATCCGAAGGCGTTCGCGCTGCCCGACCGGGGCGACCGGCAGCTGGCGTTCCTCACCGCGGTGGTCTCGGCGGTGCAGGCGCGCACCACCCACCAGCGCTGGGACGCGGGCTGGGTGGTGCTGGCCAAGGCCGTCGACGCCGGGGTGCCCGACGTCGCCGCCCGCGCCGCCCTGGACCTGGCCGCGCTGCGTGACACCGACTGGCCGGTGCCGGCCGAAATCGACGCGTTCGTCGAGGTGCTGAGCCTGTCGGGCATGCTGCCGGCCGCACGATGAACACGCCCGCCCCGGGCCCGGCGCGGACCGGGCAGCCCATGGACGAGGCGGTGCCCGCCGGACGGGACGCCGACGCCGGGCGGCCCGCCCGGACCGTGCCGCTCGACCGGGCGAAGCTGCTGGCTGCCCGGTTCCGGGCCGCGGGCGAGCGGCCGTACCTGGCCAGCGCGCTGTACAGCCTGACCGTGGTGCCCAGCGACCAGGTGCCGACGATGGGCGTGGACCGGCACTGGCGCTGCTACGTGTCCCCCGCGTTCGTCGAGCGCACGCCCGTCGAGCAGCTCGCCGGGGTGTGGATCCACGAGGTGGCGCACCTGCTGCGCGACCACCACGGCCGGGGCGACCGGCTGGCCGCCGACCTGCGCGCCGACCACCACCGGGTCAACCTCGCCCAGGACTGCGAGATCAACGACGACCTGGTCGCCGACGGACTGCCGCTGCCCGAGGGCCGCATCCACCCCGACCTGTACGGCCTGCCCACCGGCCAGTTGTTCGAGCAGTACCTGCCGTCGCTGCCCGCCTCCCCGCCCTGCCGTGGACAGTGCGCCGGCGCCGCGGCGGCGGGTGGCGCGGGCCGGGGCGCGGGCGGCGGGGCGGGGTGCGACTGCCCGCCCGTCGACTGCGGCTCGGGCGCGCACGGCCACCCTTCGCCGTGGGACCTCTCCGAGGCAGGCGCGCCGACTGTGCGCGGCGTGGAGGCCGACGCGATCCGGCGGCAGACCGCGCAGTCGGTGCGCCAACACGTACGCGGGCGCGGCACCGTGCCCGCGGGTTGGCAGCGCTGGGCCGAGCAGGTGCTCGAACCGACGATCGACTGGCGGCAGGCCCTCGCCGGAGCGGTGCGCGAGGCGGCGGCCTGGGCGGGCGGCGCGGTCGACTACACCTACCGGCGGCCGTCGCGGCGCGGGGCCGCGCTGCCCGGTGTGGTGCTGCCGAGCCTGCGGCGGCCGCTGCCCCGGGTCGCGATCGTCATCGACACCTCCGGCTCCATGTCGGAGGACGACCTGGCCGCGGTGCTGGCCGAGGTCGGCGGGGTGCTGCGGGCGGTGGGCGTACGCGGCAACCGGGTCGCCGTGCTGGCCTGCGACGCCGACGTACACGCCGCGCGGCGGGTGTCCACGGTCGGCGAGGTCGTGCTGGCCGGCGGCGGCGGCACCGACATGCGGGTCGGCATCAGCGCGGCGCTGGCCGTGCCGGAGCCGCCGCACTTCGTGATCGTGCTGACCGACGGGTACACGCCATGGCCGGACGCGGCGCTGTCGCGGACCCGGATCATCGCCGGGCTGGTCGGGGCGGACGCGCCCAAGCCTCCATCCTGGATCGAAGCCATCCCGATCATCATGACTTCCGGCAAAACGTGAGCTGCGTCCGAGAAAGGGTGCTTTTGTAATACCCAGCAGATCTTCGGATCTCGGGGAAGGAAGCAGCCATGGGTACGTCTCTTCGGCGTGCGGCCCTGTCCGCAGCCATCGGCGTCGCCGCCGCGACGCTGGTCTCGCCGTCGGTGGCGCTCGCCGCGGCCGACGTCACCGTCAACCCGTCCGCCGTCGCCCCGGGCGGCCGGTTCACGCTCGCCGCGTACTGCGGCGCGGGGGCGGTCTCCGCCTCGGTGAGCACCACGACGATCGGCGGGCCGTCCGAGATCACGCTGAACCCATACACCGACGGCGGGCCGGGCGCGTACAACGCCGAGCTCACCGTGCCGTCGACGACGCTGCCGGGCACGTACCAGCTCAACGTCACGTGCAGTGACGGCGAGACGGGCGCGGGCACGCTGGTCGTCTCGCCGACCGGCGCCCCCGCGGGCGGCGGCGGGTCCACCTCCGACGGCCCCAGCCGGGCGTTGCTCGGCGCGGGCTCCGGCCTGCTGGCCCTGTCCGGGCTGGGCGGCGTCGTGCTGCTGGTCCGCGGCCGGAGGTACCGTGGCCACCACTGCGCCTGAACCGGCCGAGTCCGAACCCGCGATCGAGGTCGGACCCGCGGTCGAGGTGAGGTCCACGGCCGAGCCGGTGCCCACGGCCGCGATCCTGGCCCCGCGCGGCCGGCACCGCACCGCCGGGCGCACCGGACGCAGGGCGGTGCTGCTACTGGTGGGCGCGGCGCTCGCCGGGATCGGGCTGATCGCCGCCGCGTTCCTGATCACCCCGGCCGGGCCGCCCCAGCCCACCGACGACGCCTCGGGGCGCTACCAGCTCGTCGACACCGACCGGCGGCCCGACGCCCGCGGCATCCGGCCGCTGGACCGGTCCGCGCCGGTGCGGGTGAAGATCCCGTCGATCAAGGTGGACGCGGTCGTGGTCACCGTCGGCACCAACGTCGACGGCAGCCTGCAGGTGCCCGAACTCAAACACCCGGACCTGACCGGCTGGTACCGCTACGGCCCCAGCCCCGGCGAACGCGGCAACGCGGTCATCGTCGGGCACGTCGACACCCGTACCAGCGGCCCCGCCGTGTTCTTCCAGCTGGGCTCCCTGAAACCCGGCACGAAGATCGAGGTCCAGCGCCTCGACGGCTCCTCGGCCACCTTCACCGTCGACGTCGTCAAGTCGTTCCCCAAGGACGAGTTCCCCGCCCACCGCGTCTACGGCGCCACCGACGACATGGGCCTACGCCTCGTCACCTGCGGCCCCCCCTACGACCGCACCGACCGCAACTACCTCAACAACATCGTCGTCTTCGCCACCCTCACCAAAACCCGCGCCGGCTGACCCCCTTTCTGGGTTGATCATGAACCTAGGGACGTGTTCGACGGCGTGTCGCTCCCCCAACTTCATGATCGACGCGACGGAAGCGGGACGCAGCGGCGCAAGCGAGCCGCTGCGGCGGGGCGGCCGGGTCAGTCGGGGACGCCCCAGGTGAAGCGGTGGACGTGGATGCCGAAGTACGGGAAGGACTCGATGGCGGCCACCCCGGGGACCGGGCGGATGTGGTCGTTGACCAGGGCGGACAGGTCGGCCATGGTCGCGCAGACGACCTCGGCGAACAGGTCGAACGAACCGGCCGTGGCGACCAGGTAGACCACGGCGTCGAGCTCGCCGAGCGCCGCGGCGACCGCGCCGGCGTCCCGGTCGACGCGGATGCCGAGCAGCGCCATCACGGGCCGCCCCGTCTTCAGCGGGTCGGTGACCGCGGCGATCTGCATGACCCCGGCGTCGGTGAGGCGCTGGATGCGCTGGCGCACGGCCGGCCCGCTCAGCCCGACCTCCAACCCCAGGTCGGTGTACGACGCCCGCCCGTCCACCTGCAGCCGCCGGATCAGCGCCTTGTCGGTCGCGTCGAGGTCCATCAGCCGACCAGCTCCGCCACGGCCTGCTCGAACACCTCGGTGTGCCGGGCGATGTCGGCGTCGGTGGTGTCCGGACACATCAGCGCCATGTTGTGGAACGGCGTCATGAGGATGCCGCGGTTGAGCGTGTACAGGTGCATGTACTCGTCGAGCAGGTCGTCGGCGGCCGCCGCGGACTCGCCGCCGGAACGCGGAGCGGGCCTGGTGAACCGGTACTCCGCCCGCGCGCCGAGTTGGGTGACCGACCACGGCACGTCGGCGGTGTCCAGGATGCGCCGCACGTCCTCGGTGTAGTCCCCGGCGAGTCGGATCATGTGCGCGAACGCGTCGTCGGTGAGCACCTCGTCCAGCGTGGCCCGCATCGCGGCCAGCGACAGCGCGTTGCCGGCCAGCGTGCCGCCCACGCCGCCGACGTCGACGATGTCCGCGCTGCCGGTGGCGGTGATCCGGTGCACCCGGTCGGCGACCTCCTCGGTGAGGCCGTACGCCCCGCACGGGATGCCGCCGCCCAGCGACTTGCCGATGACGAACACGTCCGGGCGCAGCCCGTCGCGGGCGGTCATGCCGCCGGGACCGGCCGAGATCGTGTGCGTCTCGTCGATCATCAGCAGCGCGCCGTACCGGGTGGCCAGCTCGCGCAGCCCGGCCAGGAAACCGGGTTCGGGCAGCACGATGCCGATGTTGGTGAGGGCGGGCTCGGCCAGGATCGCGGCGACGTCGCCGTGGGCGAGTTCGCGTTCGACCGCGGCCAGGTCGTTCCACTCGGCGACGCGGGTGGTCTGCGTCGGGTCGACGGCGGGGGCGACGTTGCCCGGACGGCTGCTCGCCCGGCCGTCCGGTCCGACCACGACGAACGTCTCGTCGACGGAGCCGTGGTAGCAGTACGAGAAGACCAGCAGTTTCGGTTTCCCGGTGACCAGGCGGGCCAGGCGCGCCGCCCAGCGGTTGGCGTCGGTGGCCGACAGCGTGAACGACCAGCGCGGCGGGCCGAAGCGGCGGGTGAGCTCCGCGCCGACCCACTCGGCGTCCTCGGTGGGCAGCATGGTGGTGATGCCGCCGTCGACGGCGATGCGCCGGTGCACGGCGGCGACCGTGGCCCGCGGGCTGTGCCCGGCCATGGCCCCGGTGTCGCCGAGCGCGAAGTCGAGGTAGGTGTGGCCGTCCACATCGGTGATCCGGTTGCCGTGCGCGGTGGCGTACGCGAGCGGGAAGCCGCCCGCCCACTTGCTCATCCACGTCATCGGCACCCGCCCGAACAGGTGCCCGGCCTGCTCGTGCACGCGCAGCGACCCGGGGTGCCCGGCGCGGTAGGCGGCCCGTTCCCGCTCCACCAGGGCGGTCACCCGACTACGATCAATGGTGGTCATGGGCGCACCGTAACACGATTTCCAAAGCTGAATGACGGCTCGGCTTCAATTTTCAAAGCTGGTGTTAGGAAGGTGCCCTTCCTCTACGCATACCGATAAGAAGGTGCCCTTCCTTCGGTCAGGGGAGGAGGTTGGCTAGTTCGACGCGGGAGCGGACGCCGAGTCTGGTGAAGATGTTGCCGAGGTGGTGTTCGACGGTGCGGGGGCTGAGGAACAGCTGCGCGGCGATCTCGCGGTTGGTGGCACCCTGCGCGGCGAGGCGGGCGATCTGGCGTTGCTGCGGGGTGAGTTCGCCGTCGGGTTCGGTCGGGCGCGGGCGGGCGGATTCGCCGGTGGCACGCAGTTCGGCGCGGGTCCACTCGGCCCAGCGGTCGGCGTGCAGGCGTTCGAACGACTCCAGGGCGCTGCGCAGCTCGGTGCGGGCCTCGGCGCGTTTGCGGCGGCGGCGCAGCAGCGCGCCGTACAGCAGTTCGGTGCGGGCCCGTTCGAAGGCGCGGTCGCCGACGGCGTGCAGCTGCAGGGCCGCGCGGAAGTGCTCTTCGGCCTCGCCGCCCTCGCTGAGCAGGGCGCGGCAGCGCGCGGCCAGCGCGAGGTTGTCGGGGCTGCTGGTGCTGTCGGCCCACGGTTCGAACGTGGTGAACGCGGCGCGGGCCGCGTCTGACGCCCCGGTGCGCACCGCGGCCTCCACGTAGGTCGGCACCGACAGCGCCGCCACCGCCATGTGGCCCTGGCCGGGTCCGGCTCGGGCCAGCCCGCGCAGGCGGCCCGCCGCGTCGGCGTGGCGGCCCAGGGACAGGTCCAGGAAGGCCAGCGCCCAGGTGCTGAGGGCGGCGGGCAGGCCGAGGCCGTACAGGCCGGCCCGGTCCAGGGCGGTGCGGGCGCGCAGGCGGCAGGTCTGCTCGTCGCCGTGGATCGCGTCGAGCAGGGCCAGCGCGGCCAGGTGGTGGCAGGCGCCGTTGCCCTGGCCGGTCTCGGTCGCGGCGCGCAGGCCCTCCAGCGCATTGGCGGTCGCGGCGGCATGCCGCCCGGTCCAGAACTCGGCGTACGCGCTGAACTCCAGCGCCTTGGGCACCATGGTCAGCGCGCCGCGCCCGCGGGCCAGCGCGACCGCGCGTGCCGCCATCACCCGGCCCTGGGCGTTGTCGCCGAGGATCAGCGCGGCGATGCTCGCCCAGATCAGCGCCGACGGGTCGTCGATGCGCGGCGCGCCGTCCAGCACCGCGCGCAGCGGGGCCAGCGCCGCCCCGAACCGTCCCAGGAAGATCGCCGACAGCGCCTCCAGGTAGTCCAGCATCACCGTGGCCTGCGGTGAGCAGGCCGCCCCGCGCAGCGGTGCCGCCAGCGCGGCGACTTGCAGGAAGCGGCGATGGTCACCGGCGTACACGCCCGCCTCACCCGCCCGCATCATGGCCCGGACGGCCAGCTCCGGATCGATGGGGGCGAGCCGGTGCGCAGCCGTCAGCAGGGCCTCGTAGGCGTCGCTGGCCCGGCCGTCGCGCAGGTCGATGTCGCCGCGCAGCAGTTCCAGCTCGCCGCGCGCGGCCGCCCCCGGGGCCGCGGGCAGGGCGCGGTCGAGCAGGTCGCGGGCGCGCGCGGAGCGGCCCGCGTGCCAGGCGTCGCGGGCCGCCGCGGCCAGCCGCCGCGCCTTGGCACCGTCGTCTCCGGTGCTCAGCTCGGCCGCGCGCTCGTAGGCCGCCGACGCGGTCGCATAGCCGCCGCGGTGGCGCGCGGACGCGGCCGCCGACTCCAGCTCCTCGGCCAGCTCATGGTCGGGGGCCAGCCCGGCCGCGGCCCGGTGCCAGGCCCGGCGCAGCGGGTGGCGGGCCTCGTCGAGCAGCCGGGCCAGCAGGGCGTGCGCGGCGCGGCGGCGGGCCAGCGGCGCGGTCTGGTAGATCGCCGCCCGCAGTTGGGGATGGCGGAACTCCACACCCGCGGGCCCGACCCGCACCAGCCCGGCGGACTCGGCCGGTTCCAGCGCGGCCAGGTCCAGGCCTGCTTCGTCGGCGGCCCGCACCAGCAGGTTCGCGTCCATCTCGTCCCCTGCCGCGGCGATCAGCAGCAGCCGACGGGTCTGCTCCGGCAGCGCCCGCACCTGGCGCAGGTGCGCGTGCTGCAGCCTGGTGCAGGGCGGCAGCGGATCCGGCAGCGGGCGGACCCCGCCCAGCTGGTCCGGGGCGAGCGCGGCGACCAGCTCGGTGACCGCCTGCGGGTTGCCCGCGGCGGCGGCGGCCAGGCGCAGGCGTACGCCCTCGGCGACGGCGACCGGCGCGACCTGCCCGACCACCTCGGCGCACGCGGCGTCGTCCAGCGCGGACAGGGTGAGCACCGGCAGCCCGGGTGGCGGCAGGGCCTCGTCGTCACCGCAACTGAGCAGGATGACGACGGCCTCACCCGCGTCACGCGCACTGTCACGGCCCGTGCCTGGCCCGCCGGCAGTGCCGCCACCGGACGAAACGGCATCCGCGACCGAAGCGACGCCACTGGCGGCCGACCAGGACGCCCCGATGCCTCCGAGCCGCCGGGCGGCGAAGGCCAGCGCTTCCCGCGACGGCGCGTCGAGCAGGTCGACGTCGTCCACGCACACCAGCACCGGCGCGTCCCGGGCGAGCACCGCCAGCAGGGCGAGCAGCGCCGCGGGCAGCAGTACGGCCCGGTCGCCGGGTTCGTCCACCTCGCCGTCGAGCACCCGGCGCAGCGCCTCGGCCTGCCGCGCGGACAGCTCGGACAGCTCCGGCAGTCGCCGGGCGACCGGGCGCAGCAGCCGGTGCAGGCCGGCATAGGGCAGGTCCGCCTCGGGCTCGACTCCACAGCCGGGCAGGACGAGGAAACCGTCGGCCTCGCCCATGGCGTAGCGGAGCAGTGCGGTCTTGCCCAGGCCGGGCTCGCCGCGCACCAGCAGCGCGCCGCCGTGCCCGGCCCGCGCGGCGTCCAGCATGGACGTCAGCGAGAGCAGCGCACTGTCGCGGCCGTGCAACGGCGTGAGCGGGACCACGCCCAGAAGTTACTCACAAGTTAACGTTCCGCGAAAGACCGATGCGTTGTTTCACGGATGCGAAGCACGTACGACATCGCGCACGCTCTGTCCCACTCAATCCCATCGAGGAGGACAGATGCGAAAGTCAGCCGGAGTGCTCAGCGCACTGTGCGCGGTGCTCGCCATGGTCGTGGTCGCGCCGTCGCCGGCCCAGGCCGCCGAACGCGATCCGGTCATCTTCGTGCACGGCTACAAGGGCGGGGCCTGGAACTGGAACGACATGATCGCCGACTTCAAGGCCGACGGATGGAGCGGCGGGCGGCTGTTCGCGATGTCGTACGACATCACGCAGTCCAACAAGACCACCGCCGTGCAGCTGCGTTCCCTGGTCGACTCGGTGCGCGCGCAGACCGGCGCGGCGAAGGTCGACATCGTCGCGCACTCCATGGGCAGCCTGAACTCCCGGTGGTACCTGAAGTTCCTCGGCGGCACGTCGTACGTGGACCAGTGGGTGTCGCTCGGCGGGCCCAACCACGGCACCAACCTGACCCCGATCTGCTCGTGGCTGATCACCTCCTGCGCGGAGATGGCCCCGGACAGCTCCTTCCTGCGCGACCTCAACGCCGGGGACGAGACGCCGGGCGGCGTGCGCTACCAGACCTTCTGGTCCAGCTGCGACGAGTTCATCAACCCCGACCAGAGCACGATCCTGGCCGGGGCGACCAACACCAACGTCGGCTGCATCGAGCACGCCTGGCTCCTGGTCAGCGACCCCGTCTCCCTCAAGGTCCGCACCTTCCTCAAATCCTGACCTCCGCCCCAGCTCAAGGGCACCCTCTCGGTAAGAAGGTGCCCTTGCTCTACGGAAACCGATAAGAAGGTGCCCTTGCTTCGTCAGAGGGCGGCGCGGTGCTGGGCGCGGGTGATGGCCCAGGCGGCGTTGACGAGGCCGATGTGGCTGAAGGCCTGGGGGAAGTTGCCGAGCAGTTCGCCGGTGTCGGGGTCGACTTCCTCGGCGAGCAGACCCACGTCGTTGACATAGGCGATCGCGCGTTCGAAGACCTCGGTGGCGCGGTTGACGCGGCCGGCCTCGGCCAGGGCGTGGGCCAGCCAGAAGGTGCAGAGCAGGAAGGTGCCCTCGTCGCCGGCCAGGCCGTCGACGCCGCCCTCGGTGCGGTAGCGGTAGACCAGGCCGCGCTCGTCGGTCAGGCGGTCGGCGATCGCGTCGATGGTGGCGAGCATGCGCGGGTCGTCGGCGGGCAGGAAGCCCACGATCGGCATCATCAGGCAGGACGCGTCGAGGTCGGCGGAGCCGAAGTACTGCGTGAACGCTCCGGCGGATTCACTCCAGCCGTCGCGCAGCACCCGCTCGCGGACCTCGTCGCGGGCCGCGGACCAGGCCGGCACCCGGTCGGCCGCCCGCAGCCGGTCGGCCAGGGCGATCGCCCGGTCCAGGGCCACCCAGCACATCACCTTCGAGTAGACGAAGTGCCGGGGCTCGCCGCGCACCTCCCAGATGCCGTGGTCGGGCTCGCGGCAGCGGACCACGGCCGTGTCGGCCAGCGCCACCAGGAACGCGCGGATGTCGTCGTCGATCTCGGAGAGCTTGTCGGCGAGCAGGTGGGCCGCGCCGAGCAGCTCGCCGTACACGTCGATCTGGTGCTGGTTCCAGGCCCCGTTGCCGACCCGCACCGGGCGGCTGTCGCGCCAGCCGCGCAGGTGGGGCAGGGTGCGCTCGGTCAGGTCGTGCTCGCCGTTGACGCCGAACATGATCTGCAGCGGGTAGTCGGGGCCGATCGCGCCCGCCGCCGCCGTCGTCATGAAGGTGAAGAAGTCACCGACCTCGTCCGGGCACGCGGCGACCCACAGCGCCTCCATGGTGAAGCTGGCATCGCGCACCCACGCGAAGCGGTAGTCCCAGTTGCGCTCGCCGCCGACGCTCTCCGGCAGCGACGTGGTCGGCGCGGCGACGATCGCGCCGCTGGGCCGGAAGGTCAGCCCCTGCAGCACCCGGCCGCTGTGGTGCACCAGGTCGCGCCAGGGGCCCTCGTAGTTCTGGTGCAGCTTCGACCAGGCCCGCCAGGACTGCACGGTGACCGTCATCCAGTCGGCGATCTCGTCCTGGTCCCAGATCCGGGCCGGTTCCAGTCCCCACGTCGAGCGGTGCAGGGCGAACCACAGCTCATCGCCGACGCGCAGCGTGACCTCCCCGTACGCGGTGCTCTCCGCACAGGTGAGCTCCATCGGGCTGGAGAGCATCAGCCACTCGGGACCGCCGCGCACGTTCAGCCCGCCCGGCACGTGCGACATCAGCGGGCGCAGCAGGCCGTACTCGGCGCGCGGCTCGAACCGCAGGCGCATCGCGACGTCGCCGTCGCGGCAGCTCACCCCACGCACCAGCATGTGCGGCGCGCCGACGCCCAGGGAGTGGCCGTGTGGGTGCTCGTTCGGGCCGACCGCCATCGCGTCGGTGACCGCGAGCGTGCCGGTCGGGGTGTGGAAGGTCGTCTCCAGCACCAGCGTCTGGTCCAGGTAGCGCCGGGTGGCGGTGAACGGGCCGAGCGGCCGGATCGACCAGTGGCCGGCGTCGTCGTCGAGCAGCCGGCCGAAGACCGACGGGCTGTCGAAGCGCGGGCAGCACAGCCAGTCGACCGAGCCGTGCCGGGTGACCAGCGCCGCGGTGTGGCAGTCCGACAGCAGGGCATGGTCGGCGATCGGCACGCCGCTCATCGGCTCAGCTCCCGGAATGCGCGGCGACCAGCTCCGGGTCGACGCCCGCGGCCAGGCACTCGGCCACGGCCTCCTGTCGCGCCGACTCCCAGTGGTTGCGGCGGGCGGCGATGGCCGCCGCGATCGCGGCCAGCTCGCGCACCGAGCGGGAGTCGGCGTCCGACGGCGGGTTGGTGCGGGCCGCCTCGAACGCGTTCTCGATCGCGTCGGGCTCGGCGTCGGCCAGCTCCGCGATCTCGCCGAGGTCCCACTCGTGGTGCACGACCAGGTTGGCCGCGTACAGGTTGCGGTTGGCCGCCACCACGTCCAGGTGATAGCTGCTGAACCGCACCATGTCGGTGGCCTTGGCGACCCGGGTCAGCGGGTCGGCCGGCAGCATCAGCTCGGCGTCGCGCAGGTGGTGCACCGCGGTGGCGCGCGCCTCCGACAGCAGGTCGCGCAGCTCGCTGGCCAGCTGCTGGCGGTGCAGCAGCTCGTGCCCGGCGTCGTACAGGTGCTGCGGGGCGGTCGACCACTCGGCGATCAGGCGCACCCGCCGCTCGTCGGCCCGGTGGCCGCAGATCATCTCGGCCAGGTCCTCGGTGGTCCAGTCCCGGTTGCCGTGCAGGTAGGCCGCCGCCTCGTCGCGGGCGCGCAGGGCCGTCCCATAGGCCTGCCGGATGTCCGCGCTCACGGCGCACGCCCGCATCGCGCCCGAGGTGGTACCGAGCGCCTGCACCGCCTGCAGATCAGACCGGAGCCGGGAGACATTGATATGGGCCAGCGGGTCGCTGCCGACGCCCGCCCGCGTCGCGTCCATTAATGCAGCGTACGCCCATAGTCGGCGGGCCGTGGCCGGTCGCCGCAAGGCGGCGCGCGGGGGCCCCTGCCCGGTGCCGAACGTGACGGCGGCGGCGAAACCTCCCGGGTGCGGCAGCCGCTCGCACCGATTCACCAAATGAAGAAAGATTTCAGTGTATGGATTGACCGCGAAGCTCTCCGCCGCCATGATATTCGACAAACGTCGATGGGCCCATCGCCGCTCCTCCTGGTAAACACCCCCCACCACGAAAGGAGGCGGACAGTGGCTGCCCTCACCGGAACGATGTCCTGGTTCTGCTGCGGCAACTCCTGGGGTCCGTGCGGCACCGCCGGGCACGGCGCGTGCGGCACCTGCAACAGCGGGAGCTACCAGCACGCCTGGCCGAACGCCTCGGCCGCCTGTTTCAACATCACCCGGCCGGACGCCTGCGGCGTCAGCATGACCCGCCGCGGCTGCGGCTTCCGGCACTACACCACCAACCGCTGCAACGGAAAGCGCGTCGGCACCACGATCGCCGACTGCGGCCCGCAGACCGATCTGTGGTGCGGCGAGCGCGCCTGCTGCGGCTCGGTGTGCGGAACCAACCGCATCGTCGACCTCACCCCCGCCGCGTTCAGCCAGATCGGCAGCCTCTCCGCCGGCCTGCTGCCCTGCAGCGTCGACACCGTCTGAGCCGGGAAGGAACCGACATGACCGAGACTCTCGACCGTCGCCGCCTGCTCACCTCAGCCGTCGTCGGCAGCGCCGCCCTGGCCGGCGCGACCGCGCTCGGCTCGCTCGCACCGGAGGCCGCCTTCGCCGCCGGCGAGCAGGCCGTCGAGCCCGGCGCACCCGACCCCGACTTCGCCGAGGGCCGCATCACCGGCATCGGCGCCGGGATGCTGTTCGTCACCGGCTCCGACATGGCGCTGTGGCGCATCCGGATCACCGGCGGCACCAGCATCTGGAAGCTGCGTCCCACCACCTTCGACCAGGTCGCCGTCGGCGACGGCCTGTACGCCCGCGGCCTGCGCCTGCCCGACGGCACGCTGGCCGCCGACTCGGTGTGGGTGAACATCGTCAACGTGCACGCCCACATCGCCGCCATCGGCCGCAACGTGCTGCACCTGGACCACAAGGGCAAGCGCATCGTCGGGCACCTGGTGCCCGGCACGTCGGCGGCCCGCTACAACGACACCCCGGCCGTGGCCGACATGTCCCTGCTGCGCGTCGGCAAGCACGTCCAGGTCATCGGCGCCTGGGTGCCCGACACCAACGAGGTCGAGATCGCGACCGTGTACGCGAACGCCTGACACCGCCAACCCGGGCGGACGCCCCGACCCCCGGCGTCCGCCCGTTCCCCTACGGCACCCTTCGACACCCCGGAGGATCGATGATCTCGTGGATCGCGCCGCTGCAGCCGCTGCTGCTCGGCCTCGTGCTGCTCTGGTCTGCCCGGCTCAAGCTGCTCTCCCCGCACGCGGCCACGGCAGCCGGCCGCAGCGCGCTGGCCCAGCTCGTCGGCGACACCCGCGCACTGCCCGCGTACCGGCTGGTCGGCGCGGTGGAGGCGGCCCTCGCGCTGGTCCTGCTGGCCCCGCCCGCGCTGCCCGCCGAGGCGCTGACCGCCGCGGCGCTGTCGCTCGGCTTCACCGGCTACCTGGCCTACGCCCGGATCGCCGCACCCGAGTCGTCCTGCGGCTGCCTGTCCGCGACCCGCACCCCGGTCCGCTGGCGCGCCTTCGCCCGCACCGCCGCCCTGCTGGCAGCGAGCCTGCTCGCCCTGCCCGCGACCACGGGCTGGACCGACGTGCTGCGGACCCGGCCGCTGCCGGCCGTGGGACTGCTGCTGGCCGAGGCGGCCCTGCTGGTCGCCCTCTCCCCCGAACTGGACCGGCACTGGCTCGACCCGCTGCGCCAGCTCAAGGTACGGATCACCCGGCCGCTGACCGCGGGCGGGTTCGAGGTCCCACTGGACTCCACGATGGACCAGCTGCACCGCAGCCCGGTGTGGCGGGAGACCGCCGCCCTGCTCACCTCCGACCTGCGCGAACACTGGGACGACGACGAGTGGCGCATCCTGGTCTTCACCGCCCGGCACGCCGGGCAGCAGGCGTCGGCGGTCTACGCCGTCCCCCGCCTGCGCTACCAGCCCGCCGCCGTGCGGGTGGTCCTGGTCGACGAGCCCACCGGCCAGGTCCTGCTCGCCCGCCAGTCCCCACCCGACGCCCCCGAACCGGACTGGGTTCGCCCGTCCGCCGCCCCAGTCGCCGCCTGACTCCCAGCTCGCTCGCACCGCGGCCGCACCCCACGTGCGGCGCCGTGCTCGGCGCGCGCAGGCGAAGATCGCTGTTTCGGGACGAAACCTGGGGCCTGACCTCGGATTTTGTCCCGTAACAGCGATCTTCGCGGGCTGCCGCCCGACGGTCCGGCGTGGAATCCGTTTTCCCGAAGGGTGGGCTTCCGGGGGTGGGGCGAGGTTCGGTGGTGTGAACTGTAGGCACGAGCGCAGCGTCGGGCTCTCGCGGCGACCACCCCCGCCGCATCACCGCGTCGCGCTCCCCACCCCGAGTCGCGTACGCCGCGACCTCCGGGAGTCACCGTGCTCGCTAGCGTCCCCCAGCTCCAGGCCTCCGCGCTGCGTCACGCCGCGACGGGCCTGTCGACCGCCGCCACGCTGCTGGCCGGGCGGGGCAGGCGCCCCGCCGACACCTGGCCGGGCCTGCCCCAGCTGCCCGCCACCTGGGTGGCCGATCCGGAAAGCCGGATCAGCACCGCCACCCAGCGCTTCACGGTTCACCGGCGCGGCACCACCGAGATCCAGCTGCACTCCGTGCTCGGCTTCGACGAGGACAGCCTGGAGCGGCAGATCGCCCGGATCAACCTCGGCCCGTTTCGGGTGCGGGTCAGCGCGGGCACCACCTGGCGCGGCTTCGAAGCCCGCTGGGCCTGCGACGACGTCGCGCACCGGCTGGTCTGCCGCGGCCCGCGGCGCCTCGCCGACTTCCTCGACCTGCTCCTCGGCCTCGACTGGGAGTGACCGCCGGGCGGCCTCGGCCGGGACCGACCACGCCGACCTCCGCCGCACCGCCTCGACGGCCCGTGTGGACAGCAGCTGCGGTCGTCCGCCGTGGCCGGAGCGGACTCCCCCGATGTCCCACCGTCCTGCGATCATGTCCGGCGTGAGCGGTGTGGTGGCAGAGCTGGTCGGGGCCGTGCGGGTGCCGGGAGAGCCCGGTGTCGACGATCGCCCGCGGATGCTGACCGGCCCAGGGCGTCGGCCGCTGGTGCTGGTGCGCAAGGACGTCGAACTCGCCGTGTACGACCTGGGCGGGCTGTGTGCCGGCGACCTGACGCCCACGGCGGTGTTCCCCACCCCGTGGCCGCGCGCCGTCGGCGGGACCGTCGCGGTGAGCCCCGACCTGGCGTACGCGATATTCCCCGGGGTGCACGCCGTGCGGGCCGTCGAGCCGAGCGGGCGCCTGCGCTGGGAGGTCCGGCATACCTGCTGGGCAGGCCTCTGCCTGGGCTACCACGAGTCGTACGCGGAATACGCCGACGATCCTGAGCATCGCTACCCCGACAGTGGATCGAGCTGGGTCGGCCACGACGGCACGACGGTATGGGTGCACGTGCGCGGCCCGCTACCCGGCGACGACCGGCCCGAGGACGACGACCCGCGAACAAGCCGCGAAACCTGGCTGGCGCTCGCCGCCGACGACGCGCGCGTGCTCGCCCGCGCGGCCACCGGCACCTACGCGGCGGGCTCCCATCACGTCCCCCACCCCGACCCGGCGGTGATGGGACTCGGCGTCGGCGAGGGGCAGGACGGCTCGCCGCTGCTCTGGGGGCGGCTGCACCAGGGCGGCCTCGACGTACGGCGCTTCGGCGACGATGCATACGTGCTGGTCGGCGTCTCGCCCGACGGGCGGCGGTTCGTCACCATCGACCACGCCTCGGGCGAGGAACTCGCCGTGCACCGGCACCCCGACGGCACGGTCACCGGCATCCTCTTCGCCGACCGGTCGCCATACGGCGACCCCGCGGCCGACGTGGGCCACCGTCGCTGGGATCTCATGAACCACGGCTTCCTCGACGACCGGGTGATGGCCGCCGCCACAAGCGTGAGCCACGGAGACGATCCGGTACGGCACTGGCTCGTCGACGTCGTCACGCTCGGCGGCGAGGGCCCGATCAGCTACCCGCACCCGGTGCGGGCCCACCCGTTCGGCGTCGGCGGCGGACTCTGGGTGACCCTCGACGAGTTCGACCTGCACGTCTGGCGGCGCGCACCGGCCCGGTGACTCAGTCGAACAGGCGGCCGAGGTGCGAGCCCTGGCCGAACGCGACCACGTGCGCCTGGTCCAGCGGCATCCACCGCAGGTCGAAGCGGATCGGGTCGTGCGCGCCGTCGCCGGTCTCGTACGCCGTCCAGCTCTCGGGGACCTCGTCGGCGTCGACGGCCAGTTCGTAGAAGTGGCGCACATGCACCGCGTCGTGTGCGGGGCGCGCGTCGTACTCGCCGACGCCCAGGTAGCGGACCAGGCGCAGGCCGGCGAGCCCGGTCTCCTCGTACGCCTCGCGCAGCACCGCGTCCTCGGGCAGCTCGCCAGGCTGGATCGTGCCCGCGGGCACCTGCAGCCCGGCCAGCGCGAGCGTGTCGTGGTCGCCGTGGGCGAACACCACCACCCGCCCGTCGCGCACGATGTACGCGACGACCTTGCCGACCCGCTTCACGAGAAGAACACCCTGGTCACCGTCTCGGCGACGCAGCAGGGCTTGGCGGAGCGGTCGGTCTCGATCGCCATCCGGGCGGTGACCTGCACCCCGCCGCCGGCCTCCTCGACGGAGGCGAGCGTCGCGGTCAGCCGCACCGAGGCCCCCACCGGCACCGGAGCGGGGAAGCGCACCTTGTTCAGCCCGTAGTTGACGACCATCCGCGCGCCCTCGAACCGGTACAGGTCGCGTACCAGCAGAGGCAGCAGCGACAGGGTGAGGTATCCGTGCGCGATGGTCCCGCCGAACGGCCCCGCCGCGGCGCGCGCCGGATCGGTGTGGATCCACTGGTCGTCGCCGGTCGCCTCGGCGAAGGTGTCGACCCGGGCCTGCTCGACCGGGTGCCACGGGCCGGGCCCGATGCTCTGCCCGACGGCCTCGGCCAGGTCGGCGGCGGAACTGAACACTCTCACGGCACACCTCCGGATCACGGCTGAACCTGGTGATCGTAAAGCGCCGTGAACCGGACATGGGGATGGGCTGCCCGCGCCGTCGGGCAGCCCATCGAGGGTGGGTCACGGCCCGAAGGGAGACGGCCGTGACCCGGTGGTCGGTTACGGCGTGCTGCAGCTGAAGCCGTACGCCGTGCTGCTGTCGCCGTTGGGCCGGGCGACCTGGAACCCGAACGTGGTGCTCGCGCCAGGGGCGAGAGTGCCGTTGTACGGGGCGTTCTTCGCCGTCGCGGTGCCGCCGCTGTTGGTGATCACACCGTTCCACTGGCCGACGAGCGTGTGGTTCGGCGGCAGGGTGAAGGTCACGGTCCAGCTGGTGATCGCCGAGGTGCCGGTGTTGGTGACGGTGATCGGCTGCATGACGTAGCCGCCGTTCCACTGCGTCTGCACGGTCGCGGTGACCGAGCAGCCGCCACCCGTGCCGCCACCGGTCGTGGTGACCGTGACGGTGTTCGACACCGCGGAGACGTTGCCGGCCGCGTCCCGGGCCTGGACCTGGTACCGGTAGGACGTGTTCGCCGACAGGCCGGTGTTGCTGAACGAGGCGGTCGTCGACGTGCCGACCTGCGTGAACGAACCGCCGGAGGTGCCCGGCGCGCGCAGGATGTCGTACCCGGTGACCGCCACGTTGTCGGTGGAGGCGGTCCAGGTCAGGTTGGTGCTGCTGGACGTGGTGCCCGAGGCGGCCAGGTTGCTCGGCGTGCTCGGGGCCTGGGTGTCGCCGGTGCCGCCGTCGGTCGTGGTGACCGTGACGGTGTTGGACACCGCCGAGGTGTTTCCGGCCGCGTCACGGGCGCGGACCTGGTAGCGGTACGACGTGTTCGCCGACAGGCCGGTGTTGCTGAACGAGGCGGTCGTCGACGTGCCGACCTGCGTGAACGAACCGCCGGAGGTGCCCGGCGCGCGCAGGATGTCGTACCCGGCCACGCCGACGTTGTCCGTCGAGGCGGTCCAGGACAGGTTCACGCCGCTCGACGTGATGCCCGAGGCGGCCAGGTTGCTCGGCGTGCTCGGGGCCTGGGTGTCGGTGGTGCCGTTGTCGAGCGCGTTGTGCACCGCCGTGTACGCCGGTTTCTGCTGGTAGTTCGCGTCGTAGAGCAGCGCCGCGCCCTCGCTGGGGAACGTGTCCGGCACCCACGAGTACTTGTCGGTGAAGCCCCAGACGGTGACGCCCGCGCAAGCGGGGACCGCCATGCAGGCGTTGATCACGTTGCTGTAGTAGGTCGCCTGGGTGGTGTCCTTGGCCGAGGTGCGCGGCATCACGATACGAATGTCGACCTCGGTGATCCGGACCTGCACGCCCAGCGCCGCGAAGCGCTGCAGGTTCTGCTGCAGGTCGCTCGGGAAGCCGTACTGCGTGGCCAGGTGGGTCTGGAAGCCGACGCAGTCGACCGGCACGTTCTGCGCCCGCAGCGACTGGACCAGGTTGTACATCGCGGTGCTCTTGGCGTTGATGCCCTCGACGTTGTAGTCGTTGATGCACAGGCGGGCGTCGGGGTCGGCGGCGCGGGCGTAGCGGAACGCGTCGGCGATGAAGCTCTGGCCCAGCGTGTTGTACCAGAAGCTGGACCGGAAACTGCCGTTCTCCTCGAACACCTCGTTCACCACGTCCCACGACACCACGTTCGCGTTGTTGGCGTAGCGGCCGACGAGCGTGGAGATGTGGTCCTGCATCGCCGAGCGCATCGCGCTGGCGCCCAGGCCCTGCACCCAGCCCGGGGTCTGGTTGTGCCAGACCAGGGTGTGCCCGTGGACCTGCTGGTTGTTGGCGACCGCGAAGTTGACGATCTGATCCGCGCCGCTGAAGTTCCAGTTGTTGTCCGACGACTCCGTGGCGTCCCACTTCATCGCGTTCTCGGCGGTGATCTGGTTGAACTCCGTCTGCGCGATGGTGCGGTAGGCCGACTCGTTGGCCAGCGGGCTGGTGGCCGCCGCGAAGCCGATGAACTTGCCGCGGGCCGCGGCGTGAGTGCGCAGGGGCCCGGAGGCGCTGGCGGGCGTGGCCGACAGCACCGGCACCGCGAACGCCGACAGCAGCGCCACCACGGCGAGCTGGACGAGGCGGCGGCGTGCTCTCTGGACGGGGACGCGTGGGGGCGTCATGGGTGTCCTCCTCATGATGGCGGAGCGTCAGTGCCGTGCCCCGAAGCAGCCTCGCCCGCGTGGATCAGTGCGACGTCTGGTCCGGGCAGGGGACGTCGGCGGTGAAGGACACTCGATATAGGACACGGCACACATCGATGGAAGCGCTCCCATATTGCGCCCCGCCATCGCCTGAAGTCAATAACTTCCGGAAACTATCGGCGGGCGATCAGGAGCGCGGCGGCGCGGTGCTGTCGCGGACGACCAGCTCGGTGGCCAGCTCGATGCGCGGGCTCTCGATCTTCTCGCGCTGGGCCAGACGCAGCAGCGTGCGCGCGGCGACCATGCCCATCTCCGCGAGGGGCTGCCGGACGCTGGTCAGCGGCGGCGACGACCAGCGGACCTCGGGCAGGTCGTCGAAGCCGACGACGCTGATGTCGTCGGCCACGCGCAGGCCGCGGCGGCGGATGGCCTCGTAGACGCCCAGGGCCATCTGGTCGCTGGAGGCGAAGATGGCGGTCGGCGGGTCGGCCTGCTCCAGCAGCACGGTGCCGCCCGCGTACCCCGACTCGTGGTAGAAGTCGCCCTGGTAGAACAGGCTGTCGTCGACGGGCAGCCCGGCGGACTCCAGGCCGGCCCGGAAACCGTCCAGCCGGGCCCGGCTGCACATCAGGCGCGGCGGGCCGGCGATGAAGCCGATGCGGGTGTGGCCGAGCCCGATGAGGTATTCGGTGGCCCGCAGGCCGCCGGCCCAGTTGGTCGCGCCGATCGTCGGGGCGTCCATCGTCGACACCCCGGCCGGGTCGACGATGACGACGGGGATGTTGAGGCGGCGCAGCTCGGCCTGCAGCGGCGGTTCCAATGCCGACGCCACGAAGATGACGCCCTCGGTCGCCCGCGCGCGCATGTTGTCCATCCACTGCTTCGCCGAGGCGGAGCGGCGGTGGATGGCCGAGACGACGGTGCCGATGCCGGCGGCGTGGGCGACGTCCTCGACGCCGCGGATGATCTCGACGGCCCAGGGGCTGTCGAGGTCGTTGAAGACGAGGTCGACGAGTCCGGAGCTGGCTCGCATGCTGGCCGGGCGGCGGCGGTAGCCGTGGCGGGTGAGCAGTTCCTCGACGCGTTCGCGGGTCTGCGGGGAGACGTCGGAGCGGCCGTTGATGACGCGCGAGA
>NZ_JBEZEB010000022.1:0-133606 GCF_040648615.1 Catellatospora sp. NPDC049111
AGACCGTTCTGGATCGCCGTGTTGATGTCACCGGACTTCGGACCCATGTACTGCGGCACCATCGTCTTCACCGAGTTCGAGAAGATCTGACCGACAGGCGCGTTGTTGAAGAACGGGTTCTTGAAGTCCTTGATCACCGCGTCCTCGTACAGGGAGACGGTCGACGGGAAGTTACCGAGAGCGCGGAACACCTTCGCCTGCTGCTCGGGAGCCACCAGCCACTTCGCCAGCTTCGCAGCCTCCTGCACGTTCTTGCCCTGCTTGGGCAGCGTCAGGAAGGAGCCGCCCCAGTTACCGCCACCACCGGGCACCGCGGCGATGTCCCACTTGCCCGAGGAGTCCTTGGCCTGGCTCTGGATGTACGCCATCATCCACGACGGGCAGGCAAGCGTGACGAACGAGCCCTTGGCCATACCGGCGTTCCAGTCAGCCGACCACGGAGCGATCTTCGCCGACAGACCCTTGTTGATCGCGTCGATCGTCAGGTCCCACGCCCGCTTCACACCGGGGTTCGACTCCACGACGACCTTGTCACCGTCGTAGATACCCACCGGCTGCTGGCCGAGGATCGACCGGTAGATGATCGTCGGGCCGTCCATCCACGCCGAACCCTTGACGTTGGCGTTCTTGAACTTCACGCCCGTCTCGATGTACTTCTCCCACGTCGGCCACAGCGCGCTGACAGCCTCGCGGTCGGTCGGCAGACCCGCCTTCTCGAACAGGTCCCGCCGGTAGCACATCGCCATGCCACCCACGTCGGTCCCGAGGCCGACGACCTCACCCTTGGCCGAGGAACCCTGCTGCCACTTCCACGCCGGCCACTGCGACTTGATGTCCCCGCCGCCGTAATCCATCCAGTTGTAGAACTTGCCCGGGTTGGCCGTGAACTGACCCGCCCAGCCCTCCTCGATCGCCTCGATGTCGGCGGCACCCGTGTTCGTCGCCAGGTGCGCGGCGAGGTTCTTGTGGTGGTCCTCGGCCTTGGTGATCCGCTCCACGATCTCCACATTCGGATTCGCGGCCATGTACTCCTTGTACAAGTCCTTGTAACCGAACTCGCCGAACGTCGCGATCGTCAGCTTGACCTTGCCACCCGGCTTCGCCGGATCGTCACTGCCACCGCAGGCCGCGGTGCCGAGCACCAGCGCGGTCGCGAGCAGCGGGCCCGCGACCACGAGGGCGCGGCGGCGCAGGCTTCCGCCGTTCAGGGCTGGACGCATGCTTTTCCTCCAAACACAGGAAGGGATGGTGCGTTCTTTTGGGGTAACGTGCAGAGGAGCTTCGTGAGAGCGCTCTACCGGAGAGCGCTCTCCCACGCCAGAGCATCGCCCCGCCGCCAGGTCCTGTCAAGAGTCAGTTGCCGTGCTGTTACAGAACAAGACATCGGCGCAGGTCATGACCCAACCGCGCGCAGGATCGACCAACGTTGATCATGATGTTGTGACCACGACACACCGCCGAGCCGTGCCATAAGTTCATGATCAACGGGAAACGGCGATCCGGAACGGGCGGGGGTCAGGCGGAGGCGCGGTGGACCAGGTCGGGGTCGAAGATGACGCTGGTGGTCCGGTTGGCGCGGGAGTCTATGCGGGTGAGCAGGAGGCGGGCCATTTCGGCGGCCATGTCCTCGACCGGCTGGCGGACCGTGGTGAGCGGGGGGCGGCTGGACAGGGCCGCGCTGCTGTCGTCGAAGCCGATGACGGCGACGTCGTCGGGCACGGTCTTGCCGTGGTCGCGCAGCACCATCATGGCGCCCTGGGCCATCACGTCGCTGGCCACGAAGACGCCGTCCACCTCGGGATGCTCGGCGAGCAGTCGCTCCATGGCGCGCTCGCCGCCCTCCTGGGTGAAGCCGCCGTCGTAGGAGGGCACGTACGCCACGCCCTGCTTGGCCATCGCCTCGCGGAAGCCGTTGAGGCGGTCCACGCCGGCCGGCATGTCCACGGAGCCGGAGATGGTGGCGACGTGCTGGCAGCCGCGCGCGACCAGGTGGTCCGCGGCCAGTTTCGCGCCCTGGTAGGTCGCGACGTCGACGTAGCTGATCGGCATGGGTGCGGCGGGGCGGCCGTACAGCACGGCGGGCACCGCGGCGTCGGCGAGCATTCTGGGCAGCGGGTCGTGCGGGTGCAGGGACAGCACCACGACGCCGTCGACCTGCCCCTGGCGCACGTCGGAGACGACCTTGGCGCAGGCGTCCTCGTCACCGGCGAGCACCAGCGCCAGGTGCACCCCGGACGGTCGCAGCACGCTGAGCACGCCGCCGACCACCCGGCCGAAGAAGGGGTCGGAGAAGAAGCGGCCGAGGAACGGATCGTCCGCGGCCCGGTTCTCCGCCTCGGAGACGACCAGGGCGATCGCGCCGGTGCGGCCGGTGACCAGTGACCGCGCCGCCCGGTTGGGCACGTAGCCGGTGGCGGTGACCGCGTCCCAGACGACCTTGTGCAGCTGCGGGTCGACGTTGCGGATGTTGTTGATCACCCGCGAGACGGTGGCCCTGGAGACGCCGGCCACCTGCGCGACGTCCTCGAGCGTCGGCAGCCGCTGCGCCGGCGTCTGGTCACTGGTCATGAACGTCTTTATAGCACAAAGGGAGAGCGCTCTCCGCCCTCGACCTGCCCGTATTGAGACCCTTTTACCGGCCCGCCCGCGCCGCGCGTGCGGCCGCAGCCATGATCGCTCGACTTGCCAGGCAGGTGGGCGAAAGGCGCTTCAAGATACGCCCCGGTGCCTGGCAAGTCGAGCGATCACGCAACGTGCGCGAGCGTGATGGTGCGGCGGGCGGGTCGATGCCTCCACCCGCCGCACCCGGTGAGCGGTCCGGCGTCAGCTCTGGTAGACGCCGAACTCCCACAGTGAGTAGCCGTACGCGGTGGCCCGGTCCAGGCCGTTCATACGGACATAACGGCCGGTCGCGGTGACCGGGAGGATGTCGAACCCGCCGTTGCCGGCGGTGGTCGAGTAGACCGTGCTCCAGTTGGTCCCGTCGTTGGAGACCTGGATCTGGTAGGACTTGGCGTACGCCGCCTCCCAGCCGAGCAGGACGTTGTTGAACGTCCTGACCGAGCCCAGGTCCACCTGGAGCCACGCGGTGGCGACCCATTCGCTGGCCCAGCGGGTGCCGTAGTCGTTGTCCACGGCGTAGGAGGGCAGCTGCGGCCCGTTGGTGCCGGTCGGCTGGTACGTCGAGGCGGTCGCGGGGCGGCCCTGGGCGATGTTCGTGCCCGGCAACGTCGGCGCGACGACGCGGATCGACTTCTGCTCGATGCCCACGTTGCCGTGGCCGTCGAACACGTACACGTAGATCTTCCAGACGCCCATCTGCTGCGGCGCGGTCACCGAGAACTCGTTGCTGCCGCCCAGCTGGGTGAACCGCACGTTGTCGAAGCCGCGGTTGCCGTTGATGTGCTTGTTGCTGTACATGATGTTGTACCGCAGCAGGTCGCCCTGCGGGTCGGTGGCGCCGACGTACAGCGTGAACTGGCTGCCGGCCGGGATCGACGTCTGGTTCGACAGCGTCAGGCTGGTGATCTCCGGCGGTGTGTTGGCCGAGGCCGTGCCGCTGTAAGCCTGCTTGAGCGCGTGCCAACCGTGCCGGCGCCAGCCGCCGGTCAGCGTGTTGAGCCAGACGCCGCCGAAGTCGTTCTCCAAGCCGTAGTGGAACTCGGTGGCCCCGAGCGCGACGCCGGGGTGGCTGAGGATCGCGTTCCAGCTCGCCGTGTACTGCGCCCGCTTGCTCAGGTCCGTGGGCTCGGTCGGCACCCCGTTGAGGTCGTTGGGCACCTCCCACTCGCCGTCCGGGCCGCCCTCGGTGAGCACGTACGGCTTGGTGTAGCCGCCGTCGATCCAGGCCTGCTTGAGGCCGCCCACCGCGCCGTAGGAGTTGATGCCGTAGATGTCGAGCGCGGGCGAGTTGTTCTTGTAGTACGGCCACGCGCCGACCCACGCGTCGGTCGAGGTGACCGGGTGGTTGGGGTCCGCGGCGTGGATCGCCACGGCGACCTCGTTGACGAACGCGGCGTACGCGTTGCGCCTGGCCTCGACCTCGGCGGCCGGCAGCCCGAAGTCCTGCATGGTGAGCAGCACCTCGTTGCCGACGTCCCACATCAGCACGCCCTGGTTGTTCTTGAGCGCGTTGACCCGGGCCACGATCTCGGCCTTGACGCTGGTCTTGTACGCGGTGTCGTTGACGTAGTCCGCGCCCTGGTTCAACCAGTGCCCGACGATCACCTTGATGCCCTGGCGGGCGGCGGTGTTGAGCAGCACCGGGGTCTGCGTGTCGTCCACGCCCCAGGTGCGGATCGTGTTGACGCCCATGTTCTTCAGGTCGCGCATGTAGCCGTCGGCCGCGCCCTGCGGCGGGCCGTAGGTCAGGCCCTTGACCAGGAACGGGGCCCCGTTGACCTGGAGCTGCCAGTTGCCCTGCGTGCCGGTGACCCGCACGACGCTCGGCCCGCCGGGGATCGCCGGGTCGGTCATCGCCGGCGCGGTGGTGCCGACCTGCTTGGACACGGTGACCTTGTCGACGGCGAGCACGCCGCCGGAGGTGGTCTCCGAGGTGGGCACGGTCTCGCCCGCGATGGCGTTCGGGTAGAGGCCGCCCATGGCCAGGTCGAGCCGCAGGTAGAAGCCGTGGTGCACGGCGGCCTGCCAGGCGGCCACGCCGACCTGGCTCTCCCGCACGACCCAGGTCTGCCGGCCGTCGAGGTAGAAGCGGATCTCCTCGTCGGTCTTGGTGCGGTCGATGACCTGCGCGTACTCGTGGAACGCGGTCTGGCAGCCCAGGCAGGTCGCCAGGCCCGAGGTGCGCCCGTTGTACTCCCCGCACGGCCCGTCGGGGGCGGTGCCGCAGTGCAGGGTGTTGGACAGCTGGCTGCGGCCGTTGACACCGCTCATGATGTCGGTCTCGCCGACGCCCGGCCAGTTGTTGTAGTTGCCGCGGTACGCCGCGCCGGTGGCCCGGAACGCCGGCCAGTAACCCAGGCCGTTGGCCACGTTGGGCTGCTGGATGACGGCCGAGAAGCGCAGCAGCTCGCCCGGCTGCGGCGCGAAGTCGGTGCGCTGGGTCTCCAGCCGGCCCGAGGTCCACGCGCCCGCGCCGTCGCGGATCGCCTTGATGTTCAGCTTGCCGTCACCGGTCAGGTAGACGTTGGCGGTGGAGTTGCTGGCGGTCTCGATCTCGCCGGTCCCCCAGTTCGCCGCGCCGCCCGGGTACTGCGTGCCGGTGCGCATGAGCCAGTTCGCCGCGCTCGGGGAGGTGCCGGCCGCGCCGTCGAAGTTCTCCTCCCAGACCGTGGTCCAGTTGCCCGACGGGCTGGGGCTCGGGCTGGTCGGGGTGCTGGGGCTGGGCGACGGGGAGGTCACGATGCCGCCGGTGAAGACCTTGAACTCCCACAGGGAGTAGCCGTAGCCGTTGGCGCGGGTGGTGCCGTACATGCGCAGGTACCGGCCGCTGCCGCCGACGTTGAGGGTCTGGGTGCCGCCGGGGCCGGTGGTGGTGCTGTAGATGTTCGTCCAGCCGCCGGTGCCGGTGGCCGAGGTCTGCAGCTGGAAGGCGGTCGCGTACGCGCCCTCCCACTGCAGCACCACCTGGCAGATGCTCTGCGTGCTGCCGAGGTCGATCTGCAGCCACTGCGGGTCGCTGTACACGCTGGACCAGCGGGTGCCGACGTTGCCGTCGACGGCCGCCGAGGCGGGGGTGCCCGCGCCCTCGATCGAGGAGGCGGTGGCGGTCTTGCCTTGGGCGACGTTCGTGGTGCCGCACGCGCCCGGGTTGACGCTCGGGCTGGGGGCGGGCCCGAACGAGCCGATGACCTTGAACTCGTACAGCGAGTAGCCGTAGCCGCTGTTGCGCACCGTGCCGTGCATGCGCACGTACCGGCCGGAGCCGGTGACGTTGAGGGTCTGCGTGCCGCCGGGTCCGGTGGTGGTCGTGTAGATCGGCGTCCAGTTCACGTCGTCGGCGGAGGTCTGGATCTGGAACGAGCGGCCGTAGGCGCCCTCCCATTCCAGGATCACCTGGCTGATCGACGCGGTCTGACCGAGGTCGATGCGGATCCACTGCGGGTCGCTCCACTCGCTGCCCCAGCGGGTGCCGGAGTTGCCGTCCACCGCGTTGGCTGCGGCCAGGTCCGCGCCCTGCACCGAGGACGCGGTGACGGGCCTGCCCTGCGAGATCAGCGAGTCGGCGGCGCTGGCGCTGGTGAACGGGATGACCAGAGCGAGGGATGAGATGACCGTGGTGACCGCGATGGGTATGGCTATCCGCCAGCGGCGGGCGAGATGCCGCGCACCCGGGCGGTGACTGACGGGGGTCATGGGGCTCCTACCTGTTGCAACGGGGAGAGCTCCGGCCGGAGGGCCGTGAGGTGGAGAGCGCTCTCCGAGTGTTACGCCGACATTTCCCCGCTGTCAAGACAGCGACTGCCGGCTATGCCGAACTGTCCGCATGAGAGCGTTTTGTATCTCGTCTCATCGATTCCCTCATCGCCGCTGGGCTATCCGCTCTTGACATCGGCGGCCCGTTGCCGGGAGCCTGGGACTCACTCGGAGAGCGCTCTCCATCGCGTTTCCCGATGCGCTCTCCCGCCGCCCGTTTCCACGAAAGGGAACCCATGCCCACCCAGACCGAGGCACCAGCCGCAGCCACCGCGCAGGAGCTGCGGTTTCCACCCGACTTCTGGTGGGGGGCGGCCACCGCCGCGTACCAGATCGAAGGGGCCGTGGCCGACGACGGCCGCACCGCGTCGATCTGGGACACCTTCTGCGCCACCCCGGGCCTGGTGGTCGACGGGCACACCGGCGACGTCGCCGCCGACCACTACCACCGCTACCGCGAGGACGTCGCGCTGATGCGCGAGATCGGGCTGTCGGCGTACCGGTTCTCGGTGTCCTGGCCGCGCGTGCAGCCCGGCGGGCGGTCCGGGGAGAACCCGGCCGGCATCGCCTTCTACGACCGACTCGTCGACGAGTTGCTGACCGCCGGGATCAAACCCGCGGCCACCCTCTACCACTGGGACCTGCCGCAGGAGCTGGAGGACCGGGGCGGCTGGCCCGCCCGCGACACCGCGCTGCGCTTCGCCGACTACGCCGCCGTCGTCGCCGCCCGGCTCGGCGACCGGGTCAAGCTGTGGTGCACCCTCAACGAGCCGTGGTGCTCGGCGTTCCTCGGCTATGGCGCGGGCTTCCACGCCCCGGGCCGCAAGAACCCCGCCGACGCGCTGCTGGCGACCCACCACCTGCTGCTCGGCCACGGCCTGGCCGTGCAGGCGCTGCGCGCGGCGGTGCCGACGGCGCAGGTGTCCATCGCCCTCAACCAGGGCGCGGTGCGCTCGCTGACCGATTCGGCCGGCGACCGCGACGCCGCCCGGCGCATCGACGGCCTGCTCAACCGCATCTACCTCGACCCGATCATGACGGGGGCGTACCCGGCCGACGTCATGGCCGATACCGCGGCAGTCAGCGACTGGTCCTTCGTGCGCGAGGGCGACCTGGCCGTGATCTCCGCGCCGATCGACGCGCTCGGCGTCAACTACTACGCCCCCGACCTGGTCAGCGCCGCGGCCACACCGCACGAGGAGCCCTCGGTGTACCCGGCCAGCCAGGACATCACGTTCCACCAGACCCCCGGCCCGCGCACCGAGATGGGCTGGACCGTCGACCCGACCGGCCTGCGTGACGTGCTCATCGGCGTGCACCGCCGCTTCCCGGACCTGCCGCTGTACGTCACCGAGAACGGCGCGGCCTACGACGACCAGGTCGACGCCGACGGCCGCGTCCGCGACGACGAGCGCATCGCCTACCTGCGCGCCCACCTCGCCGCGGCGCACGAGGCGATGACCGCCGGGGCTGACCTGCGCGGCTACTTCGTGTGGTCGCTGCTCGACAACTTCGAGTGGGCGTTCGGCTACGGCAAGCGCTTCGGCATCGTCCGGGTCGACTACGACACCCAGCAGCGCCTGCTGAAGGACAGCGCGCGCTGGTACCGCGATGTGATCCACGCCGGCGGCATCGCGGCCTGACACCGGCCCGGGGCTGGGCCGATGTCAGAACCGGGCGGCGTCGCCACCTCTCAGGCGACGCCGCCCGCCCCCACCACCCGCCGGGAAGAACGGCGGGGCGGGATGTGATCTAGGCTCATGTTCATGGCCACTGACGGGACCAACTGGGCCGGCAATGTCACCTTCAGTGCGGCGCGCTTGCATCGGCCGTCCACGGTGGACGAGCTGCGGGCCGCCGTCGCGGGGGCGCGCCACGTGCGCGCGCTGGGCACCGGGCACTCGTTCAACCGCATCGCGGACACCCCGCACGACCTGGTCACCGCGGCCCGGCTGCCGCGGATCGCCGACCTGGACCGCGGGCGCTCCACGGTCCGCGTCTCGGCGGGCACGCGGTACGGCGAGCTCGCGCCGTACCTGCACCGGCACGGGTACGCGCTGCACAACCTGGGTTCGCTGCCGCACATCTCGATCGCGGGCGCGGTCGCCACCGGCACGCACGGTTCCGGCGACCGCAACGGCAACCTCGCGACCGCGGTACGCGGGATCGAGCTGGTCACCGCCGACGGCGACCTGATCGAGGTCGACGGCGACGATCTGCCGGGCAGCGTGGTGTCGCTCGGCGCGCTGGGCGTCGTCACCGCGCTGACCCTGGATGTCGTGCCGACGTTCGAGGTGCGCCAGCACGTGTACGAGCACCTGCCCCGCACCGCGCTGGAGGACCACTTCGACGAGGTGTTCGGGGCGGCGTACAGCGTCAGCCTGTTCACCCGATGGCGCGGGCCGGACGTCGAGCAGGTGTGGCTCAAGCAGCGCGCCGACGCCGAGCCGCTCGGCGCGGACCTGTTCGGGGCTGGGCCGGCCGACGGACCCCGGCACCCGATCGTCACGATGTCGCCGGTGCACTGCACGGCCCAGCGGGGCGAGCCCGGCCCGTGGCACGAGCGGCTACCGCATTTCCGGCTCGACTTCACCCCGAGCGCGGGCGACGAGCTGCAGTCGGAGTACTTCGTGCCGCGCTCGCGGGCGCTGGAGGCGCTGGCCGCCCTGGACACGATCGCCGACCGGATCGCGCTGGTGATCCAGGTGTCCGAGATCCGCAGCATCGCCGCGGACGACCTCTGGCTGAGCCCCGCTCAGGGCCGCGACAGCATCGCGTTCCACTTCACCTGGATCGCCGACGAGGCGGCGGTCGCCCCGGTGGTCGCCGCCGTCGAGGACCGCCTGATCCCCCTGGGCGCCCGCCCCCACTGGGGCAAGGTCTTCGGCCTCGAACCCGACCTGATCCGCGCCCAGTACCCCCACCTGCCCGCCTTCACCGCCCTGGCCACCCGCCTCGACCCCGCCGGCAAGTTCCGCAACCCTTACCTCGACCGCTACCTGCCCACCCCCACCCTCCCGGGTTGATCATGAACTTATGGCACGGCTCGACGGCGCGCCGTGGCCACAACGTCATGGTCACCGCAGTCGACCCGCTGGCCCGACCACCCAGGCCGCCCCCCACTAATCGATCACGAAGTTGTGGGCGCGACACACCGTCGAACCTGCCCATAAGTTCATGATCATCCCGGGAGGGGGGTGAGGTGGTGGCCGGAGAGGTGGTGGACGAGAGCGGGGAGGGCTTGGCCGAGGGGGGCGTCGAGGGTGAGGGTGGCCTGGGCGTCGGAGCGGGTGGCGCCGCGGTTGACGATGGCTACGGGGATGCCCAGTTTGACGGCGCGGATGACGAAGCGGCGGCCGGACATGACGGTCAGCGAGGAGCCGAGGACCAGGAGCAGGCGGGAGCGTTCGACGAGGTCGAAGCACTGCTGTACGCGGTCGGGGGGCACGGTCTCGCCGAAGAAGACGACATCGGGCTTGAGCATGCCGGCGGGGCAGCCGGTGCAGTCGACGGTGCCGAAGCCGGCCAGTTCGTCGTCGCCGAACTCGACATCGCCGTCGGGGTGCACGGCGGTGATGCGGGCGGAGAAGCCCGGGTTGGCGCGGTGCAGCCGCCGGTCGAGGTCGGCGCGCGGGGTGACCTCGCCGCAGCCGAGGCAGATCACCCGGTCCAGGCTGCCGTGCAGCTCGATGACACCCTCGGCCCCGGCGGCCTGGTGCAGGCCGTCGACGTTCTGGGTGACGATGCCGGAGAGCACGCCGTGGCGCTGGAGCGCGGCGACCGCCTCGTGGCCGGTGTTGGGTGAGGCGCGGGCGATGGTGCGCCAGCCGAGGTGGCTGCGCGCCCAGTAGCGGGTCCGGGACTGCGGCTCGCGGGTGAAGGCCTGGTACGTCATGGGCGCGTGGCGGCGCTGCACCCCGTCCGGTCCGCGGTAGTCGGGAATGCCGGACTCGGTGGACAGACCCGCGCCGCTGAGCACGGCGACGCCGCCCTCGGCCATCATCGCGGCGAGTTCCGCGACGCGCTCTTTCGTGGCATGCACCCCACCATGCTGCCTCGACGCTCATCCCCTGACCAGCGGCGAGCGTCACGCGCGCGGCACATCGCAATAGATCATTGATGACCGTATTTACTATTAGGTTTGTTTAATTTATGTTGGCGATTACATGAAGTAAGCCTGCACTCCCCCAAGGTAGGTGGTAGCTCATGAAACGCCCCGTTCAGAGCCTTCGCACCCGGATATTCGCGGCCGCGGCCGCCACCGTCGTCGCGATGGGCGCATCACTGGCCATCTCGTCCGCCGCCAACGCGGCCAACCTGATCGCCAACCCGGGCCTGGAGACCGGCAGCCTGTCCCCCTGGAGCTGCAGCGCCGGGCTCGGCAGCGTCGTCACCACCCCCGTGCACGCCGGCACCCGGGCGCTGCAGGGCACGCCCAACGGCTCCAACCACGCCCAGTGCAGCCAGACCGTCACCGTGCTGCCCAACACCGCGTACGTGCTCAGCGCCTGGGTACGCGGCGGCGGCGGCTACGTGTACCTCGGCTACACCGGCGGCACCGAGACCTGGAACCCGGCCGCCGCGAACGCCTGGACCAAACTCAGCCTGAACCTGACCACGGCCGCCGGGCAGACCTCGCTGACCGTCAACGTGCACGGCTGGTACGGCCTGGCCGCTTACCAGGCCGACGACTTCTCCCTCGACGGCCCCGGCACCCCGCCGAGCAACCCGCCGACCCCGACCGCGTCGCCCAGCCCGCCGCGGCCGAGCGCCTCGCCGAGCACGTCGCCTTCCCCGCCGCAGCCGTCCCCGTCCGGGCCGACCGCGCCGCCCGGCGGCAAGAAGCTGCTCGGCTACTTCGTGGAGTGGGGCGTCTACCAGCGCAACTACCACGTCAAGAACATGGTGACCAGCGGCTCGGCCGCGAAGCTGACGCACATCAACTACGCGTTCGGCAACGTGACCAACGGGCAGTGCACGATCGGCGACTCCTACGCCGACTACGACCGCGCCTACAGCGCGGCCGAGAGCGTGGACGGCGTCGCCGACACCTGGGACGCGGGCGCGCTGCGTGGCAGCTTCAACCAGCTGCGCAAGCTCAAGAAGGCGTACCCGAACATCAAGGTGCTGTGGTCGTTCGGCGGCTGGACCTGGTCCGGCGGCTTCGGCCAGGCCGCGGCGAACCCGACCGCGTTCGCGAACAGCTGCTACAACCTGGTCGAGGACCCGCGCTGGGCCGACGTGTTCGACGGCATCGACATCGACTGGGAGTACCCGAACGCCTGCGGCCTGTCCTGTGACAGCAGCGGACCGCTGGCCTTCCGGAACCTGATGCAGGCGCTGCGCAACAGGTTCGGCAGCAGCTACCTGGTCACGGCCGCGATTACCGCGGACGGCAGCAGCGGCGGCAAGATCGACGCCACCGACTACAACGCCGCCGCGCAGTACCTCAACTGGTACAACGTGATGACCTACGACTACTTCGGCGCGTTCGCTCCGCAGGGGCCGACCGCCCCGCACTCGCCGCTGACGTCGTACACGGGCATCCCGCAGGCCGGGTTCAACTCGGACGCCGCCATTCAGAAACTCAAGGGCAAGGGCGTTCCGGCGGCGAAACTGCTGCTGGGCATAGGCTTCTACGGCCGCGGCTGGACCGGGGTCACCCAGGCCACACCGGGCGGCACCGCCACCGGGGCGGCGCCGGGCACCTACGAGGCGGGCATCGAGGACTACAAGGTCCTCAAGAACAGCTGCCCGGCGACCGGGACCATCGCGGGCACCGCGTACGCCAAGTGCGGCAGCAACTGGTGGAGCTACGACACCCCGGCCACCATCGGCGGGAAGATGTCGTACGCCAACAACCAGGGCCTCGGCGGCGGCTTCTTCTGGGAGCTGTCCGGCGACACCACGAACGGTGAACTGATCACGGCCATGCGCAACGGCCTCGGCTGACCCACCCCACATCGGAGCGGCAGGCGCCTTTCCCACGGGGCGCCTGCCGCTCTCCCGTCCCCGGTGGACGAACACCTGGCCGAACGGCCGGACGGGTGCGCTGCGTACCATCGCGGCAGCCCTTCGTCACCAGGAGTCAGCAGATGTCGAGCGCGGAATCCCCCACCCCGCTGAAGCGGACGACCGCGATCGTCACGCTCGTGGCCACCGTCGTCGGCACCGTCCTGGCCTACCTGTCGCTGGCCGCCGCGGTGAAGTGGCCGCCGTTCCCAGAGGGCGCGAAGCCTACGGTCACCGTCTTCCGCGGTGGCCCGCCGCAGAACGCGAACTGTCCCGGATCCGCGTGCGCCTACGTCGGCCTGCAGCTGACCGGTTTCACGCCTGGCAGCGCGGTGCGCTGCACCTTCGACAGCGCCGAAGGCCCGACTTTCTTCGGCGCGTACACCGCGACGGTCGACGGGGACGGCAACGGCCGCGCCGTCACCACCAACTATTACGGCCAGCCGCTGGGCTGGGTCAGCGCCACCTGCGGCGAGGCCACCGGGGCACTGAACCCGTGGGGCGACTCCTGACCGGTGGACGACGTCCCACAGGTCGGAAGAATCTGCCGCCGAATTGAGTGATCTCTGTCACTTTTCGCCAGCGTGGGCGGGTGCGGCCGCACCAGGGGCCGGAATGTCGCACCGGCCTGCCACACCCCTGCTGACGTGCGCGTCCTGTCACGGGTCGACCTGAGCTCACGTTCCCGGAACCGGACCCGGTCCGGCCGACCGCGTGCCGGGTCGGCGTCGCGGGAGGTGGCGCGCGGACTCTACGGTCCTCAGACGTTGGTTTGAACCCCGCAGATCAGGTGAATGGACCCACACGTGAGCGACCCCTACGCCCAGCAGCCCGACCCGTACCGCCCGCCCACCGATCCGTACGCGCAGCCGGCCTCGCCGCAGCAGTACGGCGCACCGGGCCAGCCGTACAGCGGGCAGCCCGCCTACGGGCAGCAGCCCTACGGCCAACCCGGATACGCGCAGCAGCCGCCGGCCAAGTCCAACAAGGGCCTCATCATCGGCATCATCGCCGTTGCCGCGGTGCTGCTGCTGATCCTGTGCGCGATCGGCGTGGCGGTGCTCGCGAACGCCGACGACGACCCCGTCGTGCCGACCACGCCGACGCGCACCTCCACACCCGGGACCTCCGCGGCGGCCCCGCCGCCGGGCAACAACAACGCGATCACCGCGGACTCCTCCAGCGACTTCGGCGACGTGTGCTCCGGCGGCGCGATCCTCAACGCGGCCGAGTACACCACCCCGGCCTCGGCGAAGGCGTACGTCTTCGCCAACAGCCCGACCCGGCCGACCGGTTGGAGTTACAAGTCCATCGACTCGCGGGCGTCGTACTACGCGAAGTCCGCCGACTACGCCCAGGTCAGTGTCGTCGGCTGCCTGCGCTACGTCGAGGGCAGCGAGGCCGCCGGCCAGAAGTGCGACGTCAAGGCCAGCGACGGCAAGAAGCTGACCGTGGACTACCTGTCCTCGCGCTACACGCTGACCTTCCACAACGCCCGGACCGGCGAGAAGATCGGCGACGGCGGCACCGTCAACGCCCCCGCCAACCGCTGCCCGTCCTTCCTGACCTACAACAAGGAGACGCTGAAGTCGTACGCGTCGCCGGACACCGCCTCGGTCGACGCCGCGCTCAAGAAGATGTTCTCCTGAGCCGACCCCGCACGGCCGGACGGCCGCGTCCCACCGCCGGGACGCGGCCGTCCGGCTTATTCCGCGTGGCGGCATGCCGTGGGCGTGCGAGGATGCGCCGGTGGCGAGCTACCTGGAGACGGCGCGGCTGATCCTGCGCCGGTTCACCCCCGACGACGTGGACGCGCTGTACGACCTCGACGCCGATCCGGCGGTCACCCGGTACCTCAACGGCGGCAGGCCCACGCCCCGCGACCAGATCCGTGACGAGCTGCTCCCCCGCTGGCTCGCCCAGTACGGCGAGTCTCCCGGCTTCGGCCGGTGGGCCGCGGTCGAGAAGGCGACGGGGGCGTTCCTGGGCTGGTTCGCGCTGACCGCCGACCCGGCCGAACCCGGGACCGCCGAGCTGGGCTACCGGCTGCGGCGGGCGGCGTGGGGCAGGGGTTACGCCACGGAAGGCTCGCGGGCGCTGGTGGACAAGGGTTTCGCGGAGCTGGGCATGCGCCGGGTCACCGCGAACACGATGACGGTCAACGTCGGCTCGCGCCGGGTGATGGAGAAGACCGGCCTGCGTTTCCTGCGCACGTTCTTCCTCGACTGGCCGGACCAGATCGAGGGCGGCGAGCACGGCGACGTGGAGTACGAGCTGCGCTACGACGAGTGGGCGGCTGGCCGCGCCGCGGGGTGAGCGCTCGGGCCGGTCGGTCCGCCGATCCGACCGGCCCGGTGTGGTCCGTCAGGCGGTCGCCGCCGCCGGATCGGCCAGGAAGGCCAGCAGCAGGGTGTTCATCGCGTCGTCGAGCAGGCCGACGCCGTGCCGGGAGGAGCTGGGCAGCACCAGCTTCTTGTGCGCCGAGACCGACAGCTCGTGCAGTTCGCGGGCCGCGTCGGCGAAGCGGGCCTCGTTCGAGCCCGCCGCGAAGACGACCGGGACGGGCAGCTTCGCCACGGCGGCGCGGGCGTCGGCGTCGTACACGGTGGGCGCGGACAGGCTGGCCACGCCGTCCACGGGCGGGGTCACGCCCGCGGCCGCGGCCAGGGCGATGGTGCCGCCGCGGGACGCGCCGAAGACGAAGACCCGCTTGGCTCCCTGCTCGCGTAGGTGGGCGACGGCGGCCTGGGCGAACTCGACCGCGTCTCGGGAGGCCACGTCGACGGACAGGGCGCGGTGTCCCTTCTCGACCAGCAGCCGGGCGAAGGCCGACCACTGACAGATGCCGCCGTCGACCTGGTGCAGCAGCACGACGCCGGTGTCGCCCTGCCCGGTCTGCCAGGCGGCGGTCAGGCCGTGCCTGGCGTTCTCGATCACGACGAGCTGGCCGGGGTCGCTCACGCACGGGGCGTTGGCGTCGTCGATCACCCGCTGCCGCGCCGCGGCGGACGGATCGGGTGCGGCCGCCGGCTGCTGCTCCCCGCCGCACGCGCCCAGGCCCAGCACCGTCGCCGCCAGCGCCACCAGGGCGGCGGTCTTCCACGTTGTCCTCATACTGGGCTCGACTCGGTGGACCCGGGTCAAGGTGGGGACCTTCGTTAAGGTTTCCTAACTGTTATCCGGCGGTGCGGCCGTGCGCGCGGCGGAACGTCTGCCGGTAGGTCTGCGGAGAGATCGACGTGAAGCGGCGGAAGTGCTGGCGCATGTTGACCGCCGTGCCGAACCCGGTGCGCCACGCGATCCTCTCCACCGGCTCGTCGGTCGTCTCCAGCAGTTCCTGAGCGCGGCGGATGCGCTGCTCCAGGACCCACTGCAGCGGGCTGACCCCCAGGTTGTCGCGGAACCGGCGGGCGAACGTCCGCGGGCTCAGGTGCGCCTGCTGGGCCAGCTGCGCGACGGTCAGCGGCTGGTCGAGGCGGTCGCGGGCCCAGTCGAGCACCGGCGAGATCTCCGAGCGGGCCTCGCCGCGCGCCAGCGGGTGGGCGAACTGCGCCTGCCCGCCCTCGCGGTGCGGGGGCACCACCATGCGCCGGGCCACCTCGTTGGCCACCGCCGCGCCGAAGTCGTTGCGCACCAGGTGCAGGCACAGGTCGATGCCCGCGCCGGTGCCCGCCGAGGTGAGCACGTCACCCTCGTCGACGTAGAGCACCTCCTGGTCGACCTTCACGTCGGGGAAGCGGTTGGCGAAGTCGACCATGTTCATCCAGTGCGTGGTGGCCCGCCTGCCGTCCAGCAGACCCGCCGCGGCCAGCACGTACGCGCCGCTGCAGATGGAGGCGATCCGCGCGCCCCGGGCGTGGGCCTGGCGCACCGCCTCGACGATCGGCGGCGGAGGACCGCACTGCACCATCCGGTTGCACGCCGGGATGATCACCGTGTCGGCGTCGGCGAGCCCTTCCAGGCCGTATCGCGGCTGCACGGTCAGCCCGCCGCGCACCGTCAGCGGACCCGGCTCGGCGGCGCACAGGCGCAGCTCATACCACGGATCCACCAGATCGGAGCGGTCGATGCCGAACACCTCGCACGGCACCGCCAGCTCGAACACGGGGATGTCGTCGGTCAGCGCCAGGGCGACCACGTGCCGCTTCATGGCAGAATCCTATCGCACGACGGCATTCCTGCCACTGTTGTGATCACTCCGCGCAAGACAGGCTGTACAGCATGACCGAGACCCTCGCCAGGCCGCAGACCCCCACCGCGGCCGGCCCCGCGCACGCCGGACGGCTCACCACGGCCCAGGGCGCGGCGCTCTACGTCGGCGCCGTGCTCGGCACCGGTGTCATCGCCCTGCCCGCACTCGCCGCGCAGGCCGCGGGGCCCGCCTCGCTGATCGCCTGGCTCGGCCTGGTGCTGTTGTCCATCCCGCTGGCGATGACCTTCGCCGCGCTCGGCGCCCGCCACCCCGACGCGGGCGGCGTCTCCACCTACGTCCGGCTGGCCTTCGGCCCCCGCGCCGCCGGGGCGATCGGCTGGTGCTTCTACTTCGCGGTGCCCGCCGGAGCCCCCGCCGCCGCCATGTTCGCCGGGGCCTACGTCGAGGCCGCGGTCGGCGGCGGCCACCGCACCGTGCTGCTCACCGCGGCCGCGCTGATCCTCGCGGTCACCGTCACCAACGTCTTCGGCGTCACCGTCTCCGGCAAGGTCCAGCTCGTGCTGGCCGTGCTGCTGGTCGTGCTGCTGCTCGCCGCCGTGCTCAGCGCCGCCCCGCACGGCGACACCGCCAACCTGCGCCCGTTCGCCCCGCACGGCTGGCTCGCCATCGCCCCCGCGGCGGCACTGCTGGTGTGGAGCTTCGCCGGCTGGGAGGCGATCACCCACCTGGCCGCGGACTTCCGGCGGCCCGAACGCGACCTGCCCCGCGCCGCCGCCATCGCGGTCGCGGTGGTCGGCGTGCTGTACCTGGCCGTGGCCGGTGCGGGCATCCTGGTGCTCGGCCCCGACGCCACCGCCGACGCACCGCTGGCCCGGCTGCTCGCCATCGGACTCGGCGGCCCGGCGAGCACCCTGGCCGCGGCGGCCGCGCTGCTGCTGACCTTCGGCACCATGAACGCCTACTACGGCAGCGCGGCCAAGCTCGGCGCGGCGCTGGGCCGCGACGGGGCGCTGCCCGCCTGGCTGGCCCGCGGCGCGAGCGCCGGTGACGTGCCCCGGCGCAGCCTTGCCATCACATCGGGGCTGTCCGCGGTGGCCATGGTCGTGGTCGCGCTGACCGGCACCGGGGCTCAGCCGCTGGTGCTGCTGGCCACGGGGGCGTTCGTCGCGGTGTACGCCCTGGGTGCGGCCTCGGCGCTGCGGCTGCTGCCGCGCGGCTCAGCCGCCCGCAAGCACGCGATGGTCGCGCTGATCGCGGTCGTCGGCCTGCTGGCCGCCACCGGCTGGTACCTGCTCTGGCCACTCGTCCTCACCGCCGGCGCCCTGCTCTACCACCGCCACCGCCACCGCCACCGCCACCCCGCCGCCGCCGACCCCGCCTGACGTAGACGTTGGCCTATCTCATCGAATCCGAGCGCCGGAAATTCGATGAGATAGGCCAACGTTTATCAAGGACGGGCGCTGCAGGCGGGCGGGCGGAATGGGCGAAGCCCCGTCCGGGCCGGGGAGGCAGCCTGGGCGGGGCTTCGTCGAAGGGCCGCGGAGCGGCCTCGGTCACTTGCCGAGGGACTCGCAGCCGGTCTCGTCGGGCAGCAGCGGACGCAGGGTGACGGTCCAGTCCTTGCCGCCCGAGGTCCACTTGGTGATCGTGGTGGCCTTGGCGGCGGCCGCGAGCACCGCGGGCGCGTCCTTGTCGGCGACCACGCAGCCCAGGCTCAGGCCCTCGCCCAGTGACGCGCCCGGCAGCGCCGGCCCCGGCCACGCCACGGCGGGACCGGCGTCGACCCCGGCGCCCGGGTCCTGCCACGCGGCGGCGACGGCCGCGACCTTCGTCGGGACGTACTGCTCGACCGGGCCGACCTTGCCCGCGCCGAGCGTGGTGTCCAGGTCGGTCAGCGCCTTGATGAGATCCAGCAGCTTGCGCCGCGCCTGCTCCTGGGCGGGGGTCAGCCCGGCGTGGCTCATGTCGTCGAGCAGCGCGTACACCTCGGTCTTCTTCACGCCGTCGGCGGTGGTGACGACGATCCGGGTGTTGGGCAGGTCGGTGACGCCCGGGGTGCCGAAGTCGGTCGGCTGGCCCACGCCCGCCTCGATCGCCTTGGCGACCAGCGCCTGCACGTCGCCACTGGAGATCCGGCGCAGCTGGATGTTCGGCAGCGCGCGGCCGGGGTACTCCATGGTCGTGGGGCCCTCGCTGATCACACGGCCGTCCGCGTACACGCTGAGGGCGGGCAGCCGGGTCAGGTTGACGGTCGCGGGCACGAAGCCGCCGACGTGGTCCACGCGCACCGCGACGGTGTCGCCGCCGGGGAACGAATAGCCGCCGCCGTCGCCGTCGGCGGTGTCGGTCGCACGCCCGCATCCGGCAGCCAGCAGCACGAGCGACGCGAGCGCCACCCGGAGTCCAAGAGTCGTAGCCTTCATGCCCCCTGTGACCGCGCCGGGTCCGGTTCGGTTCCCGGCGTCGACAACTTTTCCGCCGATCGGGGCAACGCGCGTCAACCCAGGGCGGCGAAGCGGTCCGCGGCCAGTTCTTCGAGGTCGGACAGTGCCTGCCAGGCTCGTGCGGCGGCGGAGGGATCGCGTTCGGTCAATCCGCTGGCGAGGAACTCGTCCTCGTCCAGGCGCAGCGGCGCGCCGCCGCCGGCGGGCACCCACAGATCCAGATCGAGGTCGGCGACCCGGAGCACGCCGCCGTCCTGCACGGCCGGGCGGGTCACGTCGCAGTACCAGCCCTTGAGCACGCCGGACGCGTCCCGCACCTCTTTGACCGCGTACCAGCGGTCGCGCCAGAAGTGCTCGGTGAACACGTCGCCCTGCTCGAAGCGTACGAAACCGAAGTCGCGGGCCTGCGTGCCGGCCCACGGGGCCCGGACGACGAGGTGCGTGCCGTCGTCGGCGAGCACGTCCGCGGTGTAGCGGATCTTCTCCCGCTCCTCCTTGAGCAGGAGCACCTCGATCCGGTCGCCCACGGCCAGTGCCTGCCCCATCGCGTCGCTCCCCACCTGCCGCGGGACGGCGCACGGCCCGCGGGAATGATCTCCAGTCGACGCAGCGTACCGGCCGCGCGGCGGCGCTCGCCGGGGTTTTCAGCGCCCCATGACGGCGTCGACGGTCCGGGCCAGCTCGTCGGCGGTCAGCCCGACGTCGAGCATGGCCCGCATGCCGCCGACGTCCTGGACGTGCAGCCGGTCCACGTCGAGCCCCGCCTCGGCCAGCGCCGAGCGCACCGGCCACCGGTCGACCAGGCACCTGGCCAGCTCACGCAGGCCGGGTTCGACCTGCACCTGCGGCACTTCGTCGAGCACGTCGGGGCACAGCGCCACCTGCCTGGTGTAGGCGTCGCCCCAGAAGTCGAGCGTCCAGCCGGGCCACAGCACGGGCCACTGCTCGCGCAGGCCGTGCAGCGGCTGGACGCTCCACAGGCCCGCGGTGCGGGTCGCGGGGTCCAGGTGCAGGCCGGCGCTGGGGATCTCGTCGCACCACTCGAGCGGCTCCCCGCCGGCGAGCCAGTCCACCAGCCCCGGGCCCGCCCGGAACGGCTGCTCGGCGGCCAGGTCGGGGCTCAGGCCGTACGCCCGGCAGCCGTGCTCGCCCGCGACCGTGACCAGTGCCGCCAGGGGCAGCTCGGGATCGTGGCCGTCGTAGCGTGGCAGCCGCGGCGTTTCCAGCGGCAGCGCTGCCGCGGCGGGGTCTGCCCCGGTGTGCTCGGCCAGATCGGCGAGGCCGTCGTAGGCCCAGTGGATCTGCCAGCCCGACCAGGTGCGGGTGAAGGCGTCCAGCACGGCCGCGCGGTAGGCGTAGTCGCCGAGCGCGGTGGCGAACAGCAGCAGCACCTGCCGGGCCGGGTCGATCAGGACACCGGCCGGGCAGCGCGGGTCGGCGGGCCACCGGTCGCCGGTCTGCCCGTCCAGCCACCGCAGCACGACGTCGGGGCCGGGCGCCAGCAGGTAGTCGAGGCCGTCCCCGGCGTCGCCGGGGAAGTACAGCGTGTGCGAGCCGTCGCGGATCACGGCGTGGTTCGGCCTACTGCCCACCCGCGCAGGCTAGTGCCGCTCCGTTTGCCGCACCAGCCTGCGCGAGGACACACTTCGATGAATGTCAGGCGCGCATCGCGGTCTCCACCGCGTTCGCGTACCCGACGTGCCCGGCCTTGTTGGGGTGGTAGGACTCCCCCGTCGGCCAGGACGTGCCGTTGATCCATTCGACGTCGTCACAGACCGCGTGGCCGGTGAACGGGCCGCGGGCGTCGACGAAAGCGAAGCCGCGGGCCGCAGCGCGGGCCTTGGTCGTGGTGGCCAGCAGGTCGGCGGCGGCGTTCAGCTCCGCCTGCTCGCCGGGTGAGATGCGGGCGATGGCGTTGCACTCCTCGCCGTTGAACAGCCGCGGGTAGCCGACCACGACCACGGTCGCGTTCGGGGCCAGCGCGCGGATGCGGGTGTAGAGCTGGTCGAGCTGGCCGGGCAGGGTGTTCCGGATGTACGCCTCGGCCTTGTCGATGTCGCCCCAGCAGGTGTACGGCCAGGGTTTGGCGCACTGGACGATCACCGAGGACCAGCCGATGTCGTTGCCGCCCGCGCTGACGGTGACGTAGCGGGTGTCGGCGTTGAGGCTGCCCAACTGGCCGCTGAGGATGGCCGGAATCTTCGCCCCCGCGCAGGCGGCGAAGGTGAGGGTCGCGCCGAGCCGGGCGGCGTCCAGCTTCGGGTAGGCGCTGTTGGAGCGCTGGCAGGTCGTGTCGAAGTACTCGCGGGTGCCGGTGCCGGAGGCGTAGGAGTCGCCGAGGGCGGTGTAGGTCGGGGCGGCGGCGTGCGCGGGCGTGCCGAGCAGCACGAACGAGAGCGCCGCCAGCAGGGGTACGGCGGCGCGGAGCGGGAACACCATGGGGGCTCCATCACGGGGGTGTGGGACGGGTGCGCACATGCTGTCAGAAACATTCACGAACGTGAAGATGACCTGGCGGAATTCTCCGTCGGCCGAGCACTGTGGACGCGTACGGGCGAATCCGCCCCGCAGGCGGCGCGGCGTCACTAATCTCAGGGCATGAGCCCGTTGCCGCGCGCCCTGCTGTGGGACCGGATGGTCGAGGTCGGCACCGACATCGCCCTGGTCGATCTGCGTCCCGACAAGCTGCTCGCCCACGGTCAGGTGGTCGCCGCCGAACCGGTGCCGCACGCCTGCCGCTACAAACTGACCACGGTGGACGGTTTCGCCACCGACACCATGACCGTGGAGTCCGAGGGCGCCGGCTGGCAGCGCGAGGTGCGCCTGGAGCGTTCGGGCGACTCGTGGCGGGTGACCACCAGCGAGCAGGGCAAGTTCGGTTCGGTGCAGCTGCCCGGCATCGTCGACCCGGGCCGGCTGGCCGGGGTGCTGGACGTGGACCTGGAGGCCACCGCGCTGACCAACACGCTGCCGATCCGGCGGCTGGGCCTGCTCGGGGCGGAGCCCGGCACCACCCACACCGTGCCGATGGCCTGGATCCGGGTGCCGTCGCTGCAGGTGATCCCGGTGGAGCAGACGTACACGGTGGTCGACGCCGACACCATCCGCTACACCTCGGGCAGCTTCACGGCCGACCTGGCCGTCGACAAGGACGGCTTCGTGGTGACCTACCCGGGATACGCGAGCCTGGTGGTCTGAACCCCGGTCAGCGAGCCGCCCCGCGGGCCTGCGTCATGCCCTTGTTGGCCAGCGCGTCGGCCCGCTCGTTGCCGGGGTCCCCGGCGTGCCCGCGCACCCACCGCCACTCGACGGTGTGCCGCGCCACCGCCTCGGACAGCCGCTGCCACAGATCCGCGTTCTTCACCGGCTTGCGCTCCGAGGTCAGCCACCCGTTGCGCCGCCACCCGTGCATCCACTTGGTGATCCCGTCGCGCACGTAGGTGCTGTCGGTGTGCAGGTGCACCGTGACCGGCCGGGTCAGCGCCTCCAGCGCCTCGATCGCCGCGGTCAGCTCCATCCGGTTGTTCGTCGTCGGCCCCGGATCCCCACCGCACAACTCCCGCTCGTGCCCCCCGTACCGCAGCACCGCTCCCCACCCGCCGGGCCCCGGATTCCCCGAGCACGCCCCGTCGGTGTAAACCACCACAACCCGCCCGTCACCCTCACCCACCCCGGCACCGTACCAGCCCCCACCCCCGACGATCTTGCGCGAATCGTGGGGCGACACGGGCGTACCAGTCATCTGCACCACAGTTCGCGCAAGATCGTCGCGATCTTGCGCGAACCAAGGGTGGGCCGGGGTCAGGGGATCGTGTTGGGGCCGTGGGGGCGGGTGGCGCGGTTGGCGGCGATGGCGTGGTCGATGCTGTAGAGGCCGGCGCCGACGGCGGCGAGCAGGAGGCTGCCTACACCGAGGGCGATGACGAGTTCGGAGCCGCCGGAGTTGACGAACAGGCCGTGGCCGATGTGCACGGTGAAGAAGGCGCCGAGCATGTCGAGGAAGAGCAGGACGCCGGCGATCGGCACGAGCAGGCCGACGATCAGCATCGCCCCGCCGATGAACTCGACGAGGCCGGCGAACCAGGCGGACAGGGTCGGCAGCGGCACGCCCATGGCCTTGAAACCGGCGGCGGTGGGGCCGAGGCCGACGGTGAACAGCTTCTGCCAGCCGTGGGCGAAGAAGATGATGCCGATGCCGAGCCGGGCGATCAGGATGGCCAGGTCGCGGATCTGTGCGGGAAAGACGAACATCACGCCGCCTCCGGTCGGTCGGCTGTACTGAATGGTTCGAACATCACTTTTTCACAGCTATGGCATGTCTCGTGGTGATATCTGCGATCACGGGCGGCGCGCGACACGCGAAACGAGCACGGATGTGTCGCCCGGGTACCCGCCACGATCGCGGACATGGTGAGATGCGGTGGTGCGTACGGGTCGTCAGGATCGCGCCCGGTTCGCCGATCCTGTTGGCATCGCTGCCGATTCGGCTTACCCTGACGTGGCCGTATGAACATCAACCTGGGGAGAACGGAGGACCCGATGTCGTCCGATCGTCTGATCAACCGGCGCTTCGAGTACAACGGCCACCACTGCACGGTGGCCGACTACGACGGTGGCAAGCGCCTCGCGATCGTCATGGACGACCAGCCCCACGTGGTCTACTCCGTCAACATCGACCTCAGCGACCGCAACATCGGCCGCCAGCTCGACCTCTACCTGTCCGACGGGCAGTACTACGCCTGGCCGGCCCGCGGCCGCGGCAAGCCGCCCGCGCTGCTCACCCCCGACGCGATGGTGGAACGCACCAAGGAGTCGTGACCGCCGGCGCGGACCCCGCCCGGCCCATGGACCGACGCCATCCAGCGCCTCCAGCGCGCAGATGACGGGAAGGGCACCTTCTACAACGCGGAGCGTTGTGAAGGTGCCCTTCCTTTGGTTCAGGCGTCGAGGTCGGCGAGGGCGAGGGGGAGGGCTTCGGTGAGCTTCTCCATGTCGGGCAGGGCCGCGCCGTCGGCGTAGAGGCCGATGTGGACGCCGTCGCGGTAGCGGGACAGGCCGATCGCCAGGGCGTGGCCGCTGGCCAGCGGGGCGATCGGGTACAGCTCCTCCAGGCGGGCGCCGTTCAGGTGCAGCGGGAGCGGTGGCAGCGGCACGCTGGTCACCACGATGTCGAACAGCAGCGGGGCGGCGTGGGCGGCGAACGGGGCGGCGAGCCGGTTGAGGGCCGACGGGAGCAGACCCGCCAGCACCGGGATCGCGCCCGCGCCGCGGTTCGGACCGGCGGCTTTGTTGCGGTCCATTGCCTCGCGGACCAGGCTCAGCCGACGGGCCGGGTCGGCCTCGCCGACCGGGAGGTCCAGCAGGTACGCCGAGAGCTGGTTGGCGTCGTCGCTGCCGCCCGAGCGCAGCCGCTGGCTGGCCGGGATCAGCGCGCGCAGCACGTCGACCGGCCGGTCGTGGCCGAGCAGCCAGTGCCGCAGCGCCCCGGCGACCACGGCCAGCAGCAGGTCGTTGAGTGTGCCGCCGTGCTTGCGGCGGATGCGCTGCAGCTCGCGGGTCTCCAGGCTGACGAACGCGGCCCGGCGGGTGCCGGACGGGGGTGCCAGCAGCGGGGTCGGCGCGGGGGCGCGCATCTGCCCGACGATCGCCGACGCGATGTCGAACATCCTGCCTGCCCGCCCGACGACGTCGCCGACGACGTGCTCGGGCCGGGTGATCAGCTCGGCCCCCTGCCGGGCCAGCGTCGACAGCGCCGACGGCGCGCTCCGGGGAGCCTGCGGCGGCTCGTCGGCGAGCAGGTCGCCGCCGTCGAGCAGGCCGAGTCCGATCCCGACCGCGCCCTGACCGTCGCACAGCGCGTGGTGCATCTTGGCCAGCAGCGCGAACCGGCCCCCGGCCAGGCCGCTGACCAGGTGCAGCTGCCACAGCGGGCGGTTGCGGTCCAGCGGGGCCGTCATCAGGTCGGAGACGAGCGCGGCCAGGTCGTCGCGGCCGCCGGCCTCCAGGCGGTGGTGGAAGATGTGGTTGCGGGCGTTGAAGACCGGGTCCTCGCTCCACGCCGCGCCACCGAGCCCGGCGGGGCCGATCTTGCGCCGCATCCGGGGCACCCGGCTGGCCCGCTGCGCGAGCAGCGCCACCAGTTCGTCGGGGCTTACAGACTCGGCCGGGTGGAACACCGCGACCGCGCCCAGATGCATGGGCGAAGCGGTGTTCTCCAGGCACAGAAACGACATGTCCAGAGCGCTGAGCCGCCCGTCCACCATGGCCATCCTCGCGTCGTCGGGTGACGTGGTCGGCCTGCCGAGCGGCTGCGCTGCCGCGTCGAGGCGACCTGACCTTGATACAACGTCTGAGACCACGTTAAGGCTGCGGTTTGTCGGCGCTGTTACAGGCCTGTATGAAGGTGTCGCCGGACACCCCCGGATCGCATCATCGCTGGTGGATTGCTAGGCGTCGTCGCGGCGTTCCAGGCGCAGCCGCTCGTCGTGGCTGATGTGCCCGGTCGCCTCCTGCGCCTTGGCGACGTCCTTGGCCCGCTGCCGGGCCTCGTCCTCGTCGACCGCGGCCACCCGGGCCCGGCCTTCGCGCTCCCAGCGCTCGTTGTGGGTGACCTTGCCGGCCACCTCTTCGGCCTTGCCGGCCACCCGCTGAGACATGTTGTGGATCTTCTCGTCGAATCCCATCGCCCTCGCCTCCGCTCCGCGCTCCACCGGCGCGATTGCGTCCCCTCCTCGATTATGGCGCGTGCGGGGCTTCAGTGCTCGGCTGTCCGCCGAGTGCCGGTGTAGTACTCGAACAGCAGCGCCGACGCGGTCACGATGGTCGCGATGATCCCGACAGCGATCAGCCACCACATCCAGAACACCAGCCCCAGCGAGGCGATCAGGGCGGCGAGCGCGATGCCGAACGGCCAGTAGCTGCCGGGACTGAAGAAGCCGATCTCGCCGGCGCCCTCGGCGATGTCGCCGTCGAGGCGGTCCTCAGGGCGCGGCTCGATGCGGCGGGAGACGAACCAGAAGTAGCCGCCGCACATCAGGCACAGCAGGCCGCTGAGGGTCAGCGCGGTGGTGCCGATCCAGTCGTACTGCGGCAGCGCCGCACCGCTCCAGAACCAGTACACGACCGCGGTCACGAACAGGAACGCGGCCACCCCGAGAAACAGCCGGTACTCGGTCTTCATCGCGATCCCCCGGAAGGCTTGCCGAAACGCAGAGGCGGGCGTGGGGGGCGAGTGCAAGTTAGCACCGGTCCCACCGCGCCCGCCCGGGTTCCGGCGGTTCGGCGTGTCAGCCGACGAACAGCTGCTCGGACTGCTCCTTGTTGTGGCTGAGCTGGCGGCGCAGCGAGGCGACCGCCTCGTCGACCGGGTGCCCGCGCAGCAGCTCCGCGACCGCGAAGCCGGCCAGCGCGCCGATCCCGGCAGCCGCCACCACCCATCCCCAGCGCATCGGAGCAGGCCGGCCCGCGAGCGCGTCGAGGGCCAGCGAGGCCCGGTGCCGCGCCTCGGAGCCGGTGTCGGACAGCGTGCTGCGCATGCTCCCCGCCTTCTCCCTCGCCCGTTCGGCTGCCACGTCACGGGTGCTGCCCAACCCGTGCAGGAACTCGTTCCAGGTGGCCGAGGCGACACTGTCGTTGTTCCGGGTACGGAGGAACATCATGATCTCCTGACGTCAGACGTCGTGCGACATCGTGTCGATACCCCGGCCGGCACCCTGCGAAACGGGCGTTCGGGCCGGTGGGGCCGCTTCCAGCTGATAGACGCTGTAGGCCTGACGGATCACCGGGTGCGCCACGTTGCGCACGCGCACCCCGCCCGGGGTCACCCCGCGCTCCACGCCCGCGTGCGCGTGCCCGTGCACGGCCAGCGAGGTGGGCGCCGAGTCGATCGCCTGGCCCAGCAGGTATGAGCCCAGGAACGGGTAGATCTCCAGCGGTTCGCCCAGTAGGGTGTCCGGCACCGGCGCGTAGTGCGTGAGGGCGACGAGCACGTCGGCGTCCAGCGACAGCAGGGCGGCCTGCAGGCGGGTCGCGGCTTTCTCGGTCGTCCGCACGAAATCCTTGATCTCCTGCTCGCCGAACATCGACGCGCAGCGCCCCGCGAAACCGCCGCCGAAGCCCTTGATCCCGGCCACGCCGAGTTTCACGTCCCGGCAGCTGATGGTGATGCCGTCGCCCTCCAGCACCGTGATGCCGCCGGCGGCCAGCACCTTGGTGACCTCGCGCTGCTGGTCGCTGTGGTAGTCGTGGTTGCCCAGCACGGCCACGACCGGCACCGGCAGGTCGCCGAACTCGCGGGCCACGCACTCGGCCTCGTTGACGGTGCCGTGCCGGGTCAGGTCACCGGCCAGCAGCAGCACGTCGGCGCGCTCGCCGAGCTGCTCCAGGGACGGGCGGTACCGGCCGAGCACGTCCACGTCCATGTGCACGTCGCCGACCGCCGCCACCCGGATCACGTGATCACCTCGGGCTCGGACGGTCCTGCCACCGCCGTCACCACGATGTCGTTGTGCACGTGCTTGTCCGGGAACATCGCCGCCACCCGCTCCCCGATCGCGTCGCGCCGGTGCGCTGTCTCGACCTGGCCGCGCAGCAGCACCGCGCCGTCCCGGCGGATCACCTCGATGCCCTGCTCGCAGATCGTGCCGTCCTCGGTCAGCATGCGGTGCACCTCGGCGTCGGCGTACTCGTCGACCACTCTGGGCTCGCTCACCATGCCCCCGTCCTGTCCGCTCCGGCAGGCACCGACGCCTGCGTGGGTCGCTCGTGCTGCTCGTGCGCGCCGCCCTCGGCCGCCGGCGGGATGATCTCCAGCAGGCTCAGCAGGTAGAGGCACGCCTCGGCGTACACCGAGTGGGCCGTGTCGCGGCGCACCTGCTCCCAGTCGATCTGCTCGCGCAGCGAGCGGGCCAGCGGCAGCGCCCGGGAGTAGTCGCAGTGGTGCTGGGAGAAGGTCAGCAGCTTGTGCTCCATCAGCATGGTCGCCGACAGCACGGGGATGTGCAGCGCGCCGACCGGCACGATCGAGCTCTCCGCCAGCACCTCCTCGGTCACCTGGCGCTGCACCGGCCGGAAGATCAGATCCACCAGCCGGTCCTCGTCGTACACCTTCACCAGCCAGTCCTCGGGGGGACGCTCGGTCCGGAAGCCCTCCTCGGCGTACGCCTGCAGGGTCCGCTCGACGTCCTCCTCACGGATGACGAAGTCCACGTCATGCTCGCTGGAGGTGCCGCCACGGGCGTAGACCGCGAACCCGCCCGCCAGTGCGAAGGGCACCTCGGCGCGGCGCAGCACGCTGGCCGCACGCTTCATCGTCTCCAGGAGCTCTGCACTGATCTCGCTGAGCATGGGGTCGCTATACCCCAAGCCCCCACCCCTCACACCTGACGAAGGAAGGGCACCTTCTTATCGCCATGGGTAGAGCAAGGGCACCCTCTTAACCCCGCACCGCCGATGACCGGCCGTGAGTGGCATGATCGCTTGCTGTGGCGGTCGAGATACGGCAGCGGCGGGACGAAGACCTCGACGGGTGCGTGGCGGCTCTGTCCGCGGTGCACCACGGCGGCGGGGGTTACCCGACGCGCTGGCCGGACAGCCCGCACCGGTGGCTCAGCCCGCCCGACGCAGCGCGCACCTGGGTCGCCGTCGAGGGTTCGGCGATCGTCGGGCACATCATGGTCCGCGTCGGCGAGCACGGCGGCGCGGAGATCAGCCGCCTGTTCGTCGCACCCGCCGCGCAGGGCGCCGGCCTGGCCAAGGCGCTGCTCGCCGAGGCCCGCGCGTACGCCGCCGACAGCGGCCTGACCCTCACCCTCCAGGTCACCACCGGGCAGGACGCCGCCATCGCCCTGTACGAGCGCACCGGCTGGCGCCGCACCGGCACGGTGTTCGGCTGGACCACCCCCTCCGGCGACGTCTACCTGCACCAGTACACCGCCTGACCGGCACACCGGCTGACCGGCGCGCTCCCGCACCGTCCGGACCGCGCCGCCGCCTGAACGCCGGGGACTGTCGGACCCGCGTGTTTGACTGGCCCGATGGCCGCCGAAACACCCACGCTGACCTTCGAGAACGCCGACGCCTTCGAGCAGTGGCTCGCCGCCCAGCCCGCCGGCAGCGCCGGCGTATGGCTCAAGCTGGCGAAGAAGGCCTCCGGCGTGCCGTCGGTCGACTACGCGCAGGCGCTCGACGTGGCGCTGTGCCACGGCTGGATCGACGGGCCGAAATCAGGCGTCGACGACGTGTACTGGCTGCAGAAGTTCACCCCGCGCCGGGCCCACAGCCGTTGGTCGAAGATCAACCGCGACAAGGCGGCGGCGCTGATCGCGTCGGGCCGGATGCGTCCGGCAGGGCTGGCCGAGATCGAACGAGCGCAGGCCGACGGGCGCTGGGAGGCCGCCTACGACGGCATGCGCACGGCGGAGGTCCCCGACGATCTCGCCGAGGCGCTGGCCGCCAACCCGGCAGCGCAGGACTTCTTCGCCACCCTCGACCGGCAGAACCGGTACGCGATCCTGTACCGCGTCCAGGACGCCAAGCGACCGGAGACCCGGGCCAGGCGGATCGCCCAGTACGTCGAAATGCTCGCGGAGGGTCGCAAGATCTACCCGTGACCACCGGCGCCCGGTGGGCCGCGAGCCAAGCGCACCGGGGCCGCGGGCTCGCCGGTAGCATGGCGATCATGGCAACGGTAAGGGTCGAACGCACCGACGACGGTTTCATCGCCACCAACGAGCGCGGGGCCTCGGTCGCCGTGGGCAGCTCCGATCAGGACGGCGTGTTCTCGCCGGTCGAGCTGCTGCTCGTGGCCCTGGGCGGCTGCGAGATCGTCACCGTCGAGCCGCTGACCGCCAAGCGCGGCCACCGCCTGGTCAAGCTGGCGGTGCGCGTCGACGCCGAGAAGGTCGCGCCGACGAAGCTCGGGCCGATCACGGCGACGTACGAGATCGAGCTGCCGCCCGGCGACGACAAGGCCGCCGAGGTCTTCGAGTCCGTGGCCCACCGGGTGCACGAGAACCACTGCACCGTCGGCCGCGCCCTGCGCGAGGGCACCGAGACGATCCAGATCCTCCCGCCCCGCGCCGCCTGACCGCGCGGGCCCGCCCGCGCCGCTTGATCGTCGGACTTGCCCGGCACCTGTGCGTATCTTGAGCGCTCATACGCACGACTGCCTGGCAAGTCCGACGATCAAGGCGGGTCGCGGCGTAGCGTGAGGGCACACAAGGGACCGGTGGGGGCGGTCGATGGAGCACCCGTGGGGCCAGGCAGCGCTGGCCAACCTCGTCGATCTGCTGGTCATGCTGGTCGAGGCGGCCGGCGCGATCGTCATCTTCATCGGCGCGAGCGTCGCGTTCGTCCAGTTCGTCGGCTCAGCGATCCGCGGGCGGCACACCGTCGACTTCGTACCGATCCGGCTGGGACTCGGCCGCTTCCTCACCCTCGGCCTGGAGTTCCAGCTCGCCGGCGACATCCTGCGCACCGCGGTCTCGCCCACCCTGCGCGAGATCGCCGAACTCGCCGCGATCGCCACGATCCGCACCGCGCTGAACTACTTCCTCACCAAGGAGATCCAGGAGGCCCGCGCCGAGCTGAGCGGCCGCGTCGAGGTCACCGCGCCCGGCCCGGCGCGGGGCACGCCGTGACCCTGCTGCCGGAAGAGGTGGTACGCGGCGCGGCACAGCTCTGCGTGGCGGCGGGTTTCACGGCCGGGGCGCTGATGTTCGCGCGGTGCCGATCCGGCCGGATGGCCCTGGCGGTGGCGCTGGACTTCTGGCTGGCGGCGGGACTGCTCAACCTGTCCGTGGCCACGACGTGGACGGCGATCCTCGCCGCGACGGCGATCGTGGGGCTGCGCCGCATGCTCAAGCTGGCCCTCTCCCAGGGCGCACACCCAGCCGCCGGAGACCGGCCGGGCTGAGGCGACCGCTCGCTCACGGCGAGAGGCCGGCAGACCGTTGCCCGCCACGCCGGGCCGCCCGGCGGGTGCCGCGTCGAGGAAGGACTGACGGGGGTCGCCGGTACGGTGCCTCGCATGCGTGATGAGGACCTGCTGCGGCAGATACAGGACGAGCAGTGGATCGCCGACCTGCTCGTCCGGTTCGACTTCGACCTTCGGCGGGCCGCGAACGGGCCCGTCGAGGCGGTGCGGCTGGCGGACGGCGGTGCTCTGGAGATGATCGCCGGTGACGCGTCCGGCGGCGCGTTCATGCTGGCCGGGCCGCCGGCCGACAACCGGCCGGTGGTCTACGCGGGCTCCGAGGGCGAGGGCGGGCTGATCGCCGCGGATCTGCGCACGGCGCTGGCGCTGGTGGTGGGGCTGCCCAGCCTGCACGACGCCACCTCGATGCCGTACGGCGACGGCGCGGCGCTACGCGAGTGGCTCGCGTTCGCCGACGACGAGATCCGCGAGGACTGGCCCGACCTGGACGACGACCGGGCCCGGTTGCGTGAAGCGCTGGGCCTGCCCGAGGCGGCCGGCCTGCTGGCGGAGCTGCACGCCGCGGCGGCCGACGAGCGCTACCTGCCGGTCAGCGACCTCGGCGACGTGTACGAGCCGCTGACCGCCTGACGCCGGCCCGGACGGGCGACGCGCCCAAACCGCGGCTCTCGGGCCCATCCCCGCAGGCCGCGGGCTTAAGTGGTTAGGAAGGGCACCTTCTACATCGCGTAGCGATGGGAAGGTGCCCTTCCTTTCGCACATTCCGGGGGTGCGGCCGAACGCGACGTGACACGATCCGGAAAGGGCCGTGACCTGCCGCGCGACGGTGCTCGGCCGGATGGCGACCGCGGCCCGCCCCGTCGCCTGACTGTCCTGATCGGGAGGTCCTGTGGGCAGTGTCGAGTCGCAGCCGGTGCTGACGGGAATCACCGAGGCCGCCGTGTTCCTGGTCGTCACCGTGCGCGACGGCGCCGAGGACGACGTCCGGGACCTGCTCGGCGATGTCGCCAGCCTGGCCCGTGCGGTCGGGTTCCGGGTGCCGGACGGGCAGTTGCAGTGCGTGGTCGGCATCGGGTCGCTGCTGTGGGACCGGTTGTTCAGCGGACCGCGGCCGGCGGGCCTGCATCCGTTCCAGGAGCTCACCGGGCCGCGCCACGTCGCCGTCGCCACCCCCGGCGATCTGCTGTTCCACCTGCGGGCCCGGCGCATGGACCTGTGCTTCGAGCTGGCCAAGCAGTTCATGGCCCGGCTCGACGGCCGGGTCGACGTCGCCGACGAGACGCACGGCTTCAAGTACTTCGACGAGCGCGATCTGCTCGGCTTCGTCGACGGCACGGAGAACCCGACCGGCCTGGCCGCCGCCAGGGCCGCCCTGATCGGCGACGAGGATCCGGACTTCACCGGCGGCAGTTACGTCATCGTGCAGAAGTACCTGCACGACATGGCCGCCTGGAACGCGATCTCGGTGGCCGAGCAGGAGCGGGTCATCGGCCGGACCAAGCTCGACGACATCGAGTTCCCCGACGAGGCCAAACCGGCCGACTCCCACCTGACGCTGAACACGATCACCGACGCCGACGGCACCGAGCGCAAGATCGTGCGGGACAACATGCCGTTCGGTTCGCCCGGCGCGGGCGAGTTCGGCACCTACTTCATCGGGTACGCGGGCACGCCCGAGGTCACCGAGCAGATGCTGCGCAACATGTTCCTCGGCGACCCGCCCGGGACCACCGATCGCATCCTGGACTTCTCCACCGCGGTGACGGGCGGCCTGTTCTTCGTGCCGTCGGCGGACCTGCTCGACGACCTGCCACCGTCCGCCGGGGCCGTGGCCGGGGCCGGGGCCGGTCAGGCGGCGGACGCGGCCCCGGCGGTGGAACTCGGGCCGGTGGGTGTGCCCGGCGCGCTGGCCGTCGCCCGGGGCACGGCGGCGACGGCGGAACAGGCGGAGCCGGGCGACACCTCGCTGGGCATCGGGAGTCTGAAGGGAAGCCGCGCATGAACAACCTGCATCGTGAACTCGCCCCGATCTCGGACGAGGCGTGGGAGGACCTGGAGGCCGAGGCGCGGCGCACCTTCACCCGGCACGTGGCGGGCCGCCGCGCCGTCGACGTGATCGGGCCCGGGGGCCTGGCGCAGGCCGCGGTCGGCACCGGGCACCTGCGTCCGGCCGGCGGCTCGGGTGGCGCGGTGCAGGCACGGGTACGCGAGGCCCGGCCGCTGGTCGAGTTCCGGGCGCCGTTCACGGTGAGCCGGCAGGCGGTCGACGACGTCGCCCGCGGGGCGAAGGACCCGGACTGGCAGCCGGTCAAGGACGCCGCGAAGCAGATCGCGTTCGCCGAGGACGGCATGGTCTTCGACGGCTTCGCCGACGCCGGGGTGGTCGGCATCAGGCAGGCGGCGTCGAACCCGCCGATCGCGCTGCCCGCCGACGCCGCGATGTACCCCGACGCGGTCGCCCAGGCGATGACGGAGCTGCGCCTGGCGGGGGTGGCCGGCCCGTACACGCTGCTGCTCAGCGCGGACGCCTACACGGCGGTCGCGGAGACCACCGACCACGGTTACCCGATCCGGGAGCACATCTCGCGAGTGCTGGGCAAGGAGAGCCACATCATCTGGGCTCCGGCGCTCACCGGCGGTCTGCTGCTGTCCGCCCGCGGCGGCGACTACGAGCTGCACCTGGGCCAGGACCTGTCGATCGGCTACCTGTCCCACGACGCGTCTGAGGTCCAGCTGTACTTCCAGGAGTCCCTGACCTTCTTCACCCAGACCACCGAAGCCGGCGTCGAACTCACCCCGGCCTGACCGCCGGTGGCTTTTTGAGAGTTGCGGCAGGTGGGGGGTGTCGGACGTGGCACGATTCCGGTGAGGAGGCGTGCGGTGACGCGCCCGCCCGCGTGAGGGGATTTCGATGATGCTCTCCGGCAAACGCGCCCTGGTCTTCGCCGCCGACGAGCGGCTCGCCGAGACCGTGGCCCGGCACCTGGGCAGGCTGGGCGCCGAGGTGTGGGTCAGCGGGCTGGACACCGAGGCCGTCGAGGCGCTCGCCGAGAAGATCCATGCCGACGGCGGCGAGGCCCACCCGGCCACCGTCGATCCCTGCGACCCACACCACGTGCGCGAATACGTCACCGCCGTCGCGTCGAAGGGCCCGGTCGACGTGTGCTTCAACGGCTTCGAGCTGCCCGCGCACGCCGCGGGCGTCGGCGTGCCCTACCGCGATCTGGACCCGGCCGTGCTCACCGAGGCCCTCGGCGAGGTGATCGGCGGGCAGTTCCTGACCGCCCGGGAGGCGGCCCGGGTGATGGTCCCGGCCGGGCGCGGTTCGATCATCACGGTCGGCTCGACGAACGGCAGCAGCGGCCGCCCGCACACCGGTGCGCTCGGCGCGGTGGCCGGCGCGCTGGAGGCGCTGTCGCGCAGCATGGCCAGCGAGTACGGCCCGGCGGGGGTGCGGGTCAACCATGTGCGGGCCACCCGGCTGTCCGGCGGCCCGATGTACTACGAGAACGCGCTGGGCCGGCCGGTGACCGCGGACGAGGTCGCCGGGGCGGTGGCCTGGCTGTCGTCCGACGCGTCCGGCGGCGTGACCGGACAGGTGATCGAGGTCAGCGGTGGGGAGCACGGGCTCAGTGAGGCCGTGGCCGCCCGCGGGCCGAGGAGGGAGCGCCATGTCGAACTCGATCTACCATGACGAATACGGCACGATCAGCCGCGACGACGGCCGTTCGCTGCTGGAGCTGACCTGGTCACCGGCCACCGACCACATCAGCGAGGCCGAGTTCAAGGCGCTGATGTCGCGCTTCGCGCAGACCGCCGAGCAGCTGCCCACCCGCTACGCCGTGGTCGACGCGCGCGAGCTGCACCACCGGCCCGACGCCGACTTCGACAGCTGGTACGACCAGCACGTCGTGCCCTCGTTCGACCGGGCCGGGCTGGCGAAACTCGCCTACCTGACGCGTCCCGCCGAGGCGGCCGAGGCCGAGCCGGTGCCCGAGGGACCGGCCTCGTTCCCGACCGGGTACTTCGACTCGATGCAGTCCGTGGAGGATTGGCTCAAGACCGGCTGAGATCTTCCGGGTGACGGTGCAACAGGCCGCCTGCCTCCGGCGTACTTACCGGGTGGAGGTGGCGACTGGTGCCGGATCATTCGTTCGACGACTTCGTCCATGCCGCCCTGCCCGCGCTCAGCCGCTACGCGTACGCCCTGACCGGCGAACGGGTGGCCGGGGAGGACCTGATCCAGGACACCCTGGTCAAGGTCGCCGGAGCGTGGCGGCGGGTGAACCGCGACGGCAGCGCGCTGGCGTACGCGCGCACGACGATGCTCAACACATACCTGAGCGCGTGGCGTATCCGCCGCAGGCGGCCCGCGAGCGTGCCGTTGGAGGTCGACTGGCCCGGGCCTGACGCGTACGGCCCGGTCGATGTGCGTGATCAGTTGCGGCGGGCGCTGGACGCGCTGCCGCGGGCCCAGCGCGCGGTGCTGGTGCTCGGTTTTCTCGACGATCTGTCCGATGAGGAGATCGCCTTGATGCTGGACCGCCGCCCGGCCACGGTGCGCTCGCTGCGCCACCGGGGTCTGGCGGCGCTGCGCCGACAGCTCGACAACGACCAGGTGGAGGGCGGCTCGTATGCACGACGTTGAACAGCTGCTGCGCGACGAGCTGCACCGGCGCTCGGCGCTGCCCGCCCCGTCCGGGGCCGCGGTGGTCACCGCGGTGCACGGCCTGCGCCGCCGGCGGCGGATCACCGCGGTCGCGGCGCTGGGCGCGGTCGCGGTGCTGGCCACGCTGGCCGGGACGATCTCCGCGTTGCGGCCCACGGCGGGCTCGGTGCCACCGGCGTTCCCGCCGTCGTCACCGGCCGCCGAGGTGTCGCTGACCGAGTCGCCGGAGGTCTGGTTCGCCGACGCCGACCACGGGTTCGCGCTCGCCCGTGCTTGCCCGGCGGACCCCTGCCAGCTCTATCTCGCGCGGACGGAGGACGGCGGCGCATCCTGGCAGCGGCACGCCGTGCCGGGCGAGACGATGCCCGCCGACCAGCGCAGCCCGCTGCTCAATCTGCGTGTGCTCAGCGCCACCACCGTCGCGCTGGACAGCTACGACGGCACGCGCCGAAGGTTCACCACCGACGGCGGCCGGACCTGGACCTCGCCGCCGATGGAGCCGCAGGGCACGGTTCTGGAGATCCCGGAGGGCGGGCTCGCCGAGGTGCGGTCGAACACGGGCAGGCCCATCGACATCGTGGTGCTGCGTCCGGACGGAAGCTCCGCGCTGCTCGCGACGCCACCGCTGACCAAGCCGTTGACCTCGATGTGGACCAAGGTGGTGCGCGGTGACGACGGCAGCGCCTGGGTGCACGGCGGGGACGACGCCAAGACCTGGCTGTGGGTCAGCCGCGACCGTGGCCGCACCTGGCGGGACGTGCCGCTGCCCGGCGACGCCGCGCGGGCGGGCGCGGGCCAGAGGCCCTATGTCGATCACGGCCGGATCTTGTACGTCGTCGAGTCGTCCCCGAAGCGCCGGGTGTGGCGCACCACCGACGACGGCGCGCACTGGGCCGACCTGGGCAAGGACCTGCCACCGGACCCCACCGGCGACGCCGGGCTGGGCGCGGTGGTCTGCTTCGACGGCACCCTGCTGGTGTACGAGCCGCTTTCGGGCGCGGTCTACCGGGCCATGCCGTCCGAGGCGACGCTGGGCAGGGTGGGCGACGCGCCGCTCTGGGACCGGTTCGGCGCCCGCTACCTGCGAGGCGCCGGGCGCAAGACGTTCGAGCCGCCCTTCGAGCACTCCCTCGACGGGCTGACCTGGACCGAGCTGAAGCTGTAACCGGGCACCGATCAAGGCTCCGTTCACGCCGCTCACCCGGCGGGGACGGAGCCTTGGTCATGTCCGGGGGCGGCCGCACCCTAGCAGAGCAGGATCACCACTTCCAGACCTTTCGTTCATACCACTTGAACACTAAGAATTAGTGCGAACCGGACACACCGGCGGGAAGACTCCAGCCGGTTCGTACTACCAGAGGTGGGTGATGGTGGTGTCTGTGGATTCCTCCGCGGAAGTCGAGAGTGGACAGGCACGATCGAGTCTGGCCACGGCCGCGGCTCGCAACCTGGCGACGACGACGAAGTCGGCGCCGCAGATGCAGGAGATCTCGTCCCGGTGGCTGCTGCGCATGCTCCCGTGGGTGCAGGTCAAGGGCGGCACCTACCGGGTCAACCGGCGGCTGAGCTACGCCGTCGGCGACGGCCGGGTCAGCTTCACGACAGTCGGCGCGCAGGTCAAGGTCGTGCCGCCGGAGCTGTGTGAGCTGCCCCTGCTGCGCGACTTCGAGGACCTAGGCGTGCTGGGCGCGCTGGCCGACCGCTTCACGCAGGCGGAGTACGCCCCCGGCGACGTCATCGTGGAGGCCGGCCGCCCCGCCGACCAGGTGCACCTGATCGCGCACGGCAAGGTCAACAAGATGGGCACCGGCAAGTACGGCGACCGCATCGTGCTCGGCGTGCTCGCCGACGGCGAGTACTTCGGCGACCAGTCGCTGACCAAGCTCGGCAGCACCTGGGACGTCACCGTCAAGGCGGTGACCAGCTGCATCGTCATGTCCATGAGCCGGGCGGCGTTCGACGAGGTCGTCGGGCAGTCCGAGCTGCTGCGCGACCACGTGCGGCGGTTCCAGGCCAACCCGGTCCCGCCGCAGAACAAGCACGGCGAGGCCGCGATCGAGATCTCGGCCGGCCACGTCGGCGAGGCGCAGCTGCCCGGCACGTTCGTCGACTACGAGCTGACCCCCCGGGAGTACGAGCTCAGCGTCGCGCAGACCGTGCTCCAGGTGCACACCCGGGTCGCCGACCTCTACAACGAGCCGATGAACCAGATCGAGCAGCAGCTCCGGCTGACCATCGAGGCCCTCAAGGAGCGCCAGGAGCACGAGCTGATCAACCACCGGGAGTTCGGCCTGCTCCACAACGCCGACCTCAAGCAGCGCATACACACCAGGTCCGGGCCGCCGACCCCCGACGACCTGGACGAGCTGCTCAGCCGGCGGCGCAGCTCGCACCTGTTCCTGGCGCACCCGCAGGCCATCGCCGCCTTCGGCCGCGAGTGCACCCGCCGGGGCATCTACCCGCAGGGCGTGGAGATCAACGGCAGCACCGTGCCCGCCTGGCGCGGCGTGCCGCTGCTCCCGTGCAACAAGATCCCGGTGAGCCCGACCCGGACCACCTCGATCCTGGTCATGCGCCTCGGCGAGGCCGAACAGGGCGTCATCGGCCTGCACCAGACCGGCCTGCCGGACGAGTACCAGCCGAGCCTGTCTGTGCGCTTCATGGGCATCAACGACAAGGCCATCCTGTCGTACCTGGTCAGCGCCTACTACTCGGCCGCGGTGCTGGTCCCCGACGCGCTCGGGGTGCTGGAGAACGTGGAACTCGGCCACTGATCCGCCGCCGGGCACCTTGCGGGCGTGTGCGCACGTTGGACAGGGTGCCCGGCGTTTCCTGTCGTAAGCCTTTCGGAGAGGTGGTAGCACCATGAGCACTGTGGAGATGGCACGCGGTCAGTCCGCACGGGACGTGCTGGCGTGGAGCCGCACCCTCGTCGACCCCGCGTTAAGAACCGCGGTAGGCACGCTGCGGCCCTCGATGCGCCGCATCTCGGGGTATCACTTCGGCTGGTGGGACGCCGACGGCACCCCGGCCAGCGGTGACGCCGGAAAGGCGATCCGGCCCGCGCTGGCGCTGGTCGCGGCCGAGGCGGTGGGCGCCGACGCGGCGCAGGCGGTGCCCGCGGCGGTGGCGGTGGAGTTGATCCACAACTTCTCGCTGCTGCACGACGACATCATGGACGGCGACGTCACCCGGCGGCACCGGCCCACCGCGTGGACGGTGTTCGGGCAGGCCCCGGCCATCCTCGCCGGGGACGCGCTGCTCGCGCTCGGCTTCGACGTGCTCGCCGGCTGCGGGCATCCGGCCGTGCCCGAGGCGGGCCGGCTGCTCAACATCGCGGTCCAGGAACTGCTCGACGGCCAGAGCGCCGACCTGGAGTTCGAGGAACGCGACGACGTGCGCCTGGCCGAGTGCCTGTCGATGGCCGAGGCGAAGACGGCCGCGCTGCTGGGCGGGGCGTGCGCGCTCGGCGCCCTGCTCGGCGGCGGCAACGTCGACCAGGTCGCGGCGCTGACCGAGTTCGGCCGCCGGACGGGGCTGGCCTTCCAGTTCGTCGACGACCTGCTCGGCATCTGGGGCGACCCCGCCGTCACCGGCAAACCGGTGCACTCCGACCTGGCCAGCCGCAAGAAGTCGCTACCGGTCGTCGCCGCGCTCACCTCCGGCACCCCCGCCGGCCACGAGCTGGCCCTGCTGTACCAGCGCCAAGGCCCGCTCGACGGCCCGGACCTCACCCGCGCGGCGGAACTGGTCGACGCCGCCGGCGCCCGCGCCTGGGCCCGCGCCCGCGCCGACGCTCTGCTCGCCCAGGCCCTGCGCCGCCTGCACGCCGCCGACCTGGCCCTGGCCCCGGCATCGCAGCTGCACGCCCTGGCCCGTCTGGCCACCCACCGCCACCACTGACGTCCGCTCCCGCGGCCCGCTCTACATAGACGCTGGCCTATCACATCGAATCCGGGGCACGGATTTTCGATGTGATAGGCCAGCGTCTATGACGGAACGGGGTGGGCGGCGCGGGGCAGCGCGGCGGGGGCGGGGTCAGGTGAGAAGGGTGGCGAGTTTGGTGACGGTGTTCCAGTTGCGGGCGGTGGCGACGGTGACGCCGAGGCGCTTCTGGAAGAGCAGGTGGGTCAGTTTGGTCTCGGCCGCGCCGTCGGGCAGCCACATGTGGACCTCGCGCTCCCCCGCCGCGAGCCGCTCCCCCGGTTTGGCCAGCGTTTCGACCTCGGCCAGCTTCGCCGGGTCCACCGGGCCGGACAGGAACACCACGAACTGGCGGGACGGGTTGTCAGCGATCTCGCCGAGCGGGTTGGCCGCGACGATCCGGGCCAGGTCGGCCCCGTCGCGCACCAGGCAGCCGACGGACAAACCCAGCTCGGCCTCGATGGCCCGTTCCAGCTCGGCGGCCAGGGCGGCCTGGTCCGGCGAGTCGCTGGAGAAGACCACGTTGCCGCTCTGCAGCAGCGTCTTCACGTCCGCGTGGCCCAGTCCCTCAACCAGCTTGCGCAGGTCGGCCATGGCGATCTTCTTGTTGCCGCCCACGTTGATCCCGCGCAGCAACCCGGCGTACCGCGTCACGCCGCCCCCTTCTGACACGTCGCGCACCAGTACGAATTGCGCCCGGCCAGCTCGCCGCGGCTCACCTCGGTGCCGCAGGCCAGGCAGGGCAGTCCGGGACGGCGGTACACGTAGACCTCGCCGCCGTGCCGGTCGACCCGTGGCGGGCGGCCCATCGCCTGCGGCTCGTGCTCCGGGCGCACCGTGTCGATCCGGCCGCTGACCACGGCCTTGCCCATCAGGTCGACGAGGTCGGCCCACAGCTCCCGCCACCCGTCGGGGGTGAGCCTGCGGCCGGGCGTGGTCGGGGACAGCCCGGCCCGGAACAGCGCCTCCAGCACGAAGATCAGGCCGGTGCCCGCCACCACCGACTGGTCGAGCAGCAGTGCGGCCAGCGCCTGGTCACTGCGGCGGATGCGCTCGTACGCCTGCTCGGGTTTGGCGTCGGGGCGCAGCGGGTCGGCGCCCAGCCGGGCCCGCAGCGCGTCGACCTCGGGCGGGTCGAGCAGTTCGCAGGCGGTCGGGCCGCGCAGGTCGAGCCAGTGCCGGGTGTTGGCCAAACGCAGCCGGATCTGGCCGACGGGCGCCGGCACGGGCAGGTCGCCGTCGGCGAACTTGCCGTAGAGCCCCAGGTGCACGTGCAGGCTGACATCGCCGTAGTGATGCAGCAGGTGTTTGCCGTACGCCTCGGTGTCGAGCAGGACCGCGCCGCTGATGCGGGCCGCGCCCTCGGCGAACCTGCCCTGCGGGCTGGTGACGGCGACCGCTCCCCCGCGAACAGCTCGCGGTGCCGCTCGGCGAGCCTGCGTACGGTGTGACCCTCGGGCATCGGTACACGATATCCGGGGCCGGCTCAGGGACGCAGATGCGCCCGCATCCGGGTGTACGCCTCGCGGATGTGCTCCTGTTCGGCCTGGCTGAGGTGGTCGAACATGTGCTCGCGCACCGCGCCGACGTGGCCGGGCGCGGCGGCGGCGAGCTTGGCCGCGCCCGCCTCGGTCAGCTCGGCGTGCATGCCGCGCCGGTCGGCGTCGCACTCGACGCGGCGCACCCAGCCTGCGTCCTCCAGCCTGGTCACCGCACGGGTCACCCCGCTGCGGGAGGTGAAGCTGGCGTCGGCCAGATCACGCATGCGCAACCGGTGTCCCGGCGCTTCGGAGAGCAGGACGAGCAGCTCGTAATCGGCGAAAGAGACCCCGGAGTCCGTTTCGAGCTGCCGGTCCAGCGCGTGGATCAGCAGCCGGGTGCCCTCCAGGTACGCCCGCCAGGTCGCCTGCTCGTCGTCGTCCAGCCAGCGCGTCTCAGCCATGGCTGCAGTCTACCGGGAATAGTTGACCGCGCAACAATGTCATGTATGCTGCACTCGTTGACAACGCAACGACCTGATCGAAAGGCACGGCCGTGAAGACCTCCACCGCCAAGCCCCGCCGCGAGCTCATCGACGTCCGGTACGCCGACGAGCGGGCCAAGACCCGCATCGGCTGGCTGGACTCCAAGCACTCGTTCTCGTTCGGTCGCCACTACGACCCGCGCAACACCCACCACGGGCTGCTGCTGGTCAACAACGACGACATCGTCAAGCCCGGCATGGGCTTCGAGACGCACCCGCACCGCGACATGGAGATCGTGACCTGGGTGCTGCGCGGTTCGCTGGTGCACCAGGACTCGACCGGCCACTCCGGCATCATCTACCCGGGCCTGGCCCAGCGGATGAGCGCGGGCAAGGGCATCCTGCACTCGGAGAAGAACGACTCCTGGCGGCTGGAGGGCAGCAAGCACGCCGACCCGGTGCACTTCATCCAGATGTGGGTGGTCCCGGACACCGACGGCATCAAGCCCGGCTACGAGCAGCTCGAGATCGACGACGAGCTGCTGCGCGGCGGCCTGGTCACGGTGGCCTCCGGCATGAAGCAGCACGACGGCGCGGCCGCGATCCGGATCAAGAACCGGCACGCCGCGCTGCACGTCGCGCGGCTGGAGGCGGGCGGCAGCGTCGAGCTGCCGAACGCGCCGTACCTGCACCTGTTCGTGGCACGCGGTTCGGTGACCATGGAGCAGGCCGGCCCACTGGCCCAGGGCGACGCCGTACGCCTGACCGGCAGCGGCGGCCAGCGCATCACCGCGAGCGGACCCGCCGAAGTGATGATCTGGGAGATGCACGCCACCATCGCCGGCTGACGGCCCCACAGCCGCCGGATCTCCGACCCTGCGCCCCAACGCGGCCGGAGGTCCGGCCTCCACCCCGGATCGGGTGATCGACGTATTGACGTACGTGCGATGACCGGTCTTTGATGACCTCCTACCTGGACATCGCGCGACGTGGTGCGGCGTCCCGCCTGGAAGGTCGATGTCCGTGGCCAATCCCTCGCAGCGGCGCGTCGTCGTCGCGGCCGTCGTGCTCGTCGCCACCGCGCTCACCCTGGCCGTCGCGTGGGGCCGGTCCGGCTCGCCGGCCGAGGCGGCGCCCGGCGAGGGCTGGGTAGGCACGTGGGCGGCCGCGCTGGCCCCGGCAGGTGGCGGCATCGCCGGCAAGGGCTTCACCAACCAGACGGTACGCATGACCGTGCGCACCTCGGTCGGCGGCGACGAGACCCGCATCCGCCTGTCGAACGCGTACGGCACGCAGCCGCTGACCATCGGCCGGGCGACGCTGGCACTGCCGGTCGCCAACGACACCCCGCAGATCCAGCCCGCCACCCTGCGTGAGCTGACCTTCGACGGCCGCCAGCAGGTCACCGTGCCCAAGGGCGGCCAGGTGCTCAGCGACCCGGTGCCGATGCCGGTGCAGGCGCTGCAGGAGCTGACCGTCAGCCTCTTCCTGCCGGTGGCGACCGGCCCGGTGACGTTCCAGTTCAACGCCCGCGAGCCGGCGTACATCGGCGCGGGCGACCAGGCCGCCAAGGCCGAGTACACGGTCACCGACAGCCGCAACTACTGGTTCTTCCTCAGCGGCGTCGACGTGCACACCAGGCACGCGGCCGGGTCCGTGGCGGTCCTCGGCGACTCGCTCACCGCGGGCAACGGCTCCACGCTGGGCCTGCACCGGCGCTGGACCGACTACCTGGCGACCCGCCTGCACGACGACCCGGCGGACGCCGACCCGGCCGTGCTCAACCTCGGCCTGGCCGGCAACGCGCTGACCCACGACGGCTCCGAGATCGGCTTCCCTGAACTCGGCGTCAACGGCCTGGCCCGCTTCCTGCGCGACGCCCCCGGCCAGACCGGCGCACACACGGTCGTCATCGCGCTGGGCATCAACGACATCCAGATCTACGACGACTCCCCCGAGCGCATCATCTTCGGCCTACGCCAGCTCGCCACCCAGGCCCGCCAGCTCGGGCTGCGGGTGGTGGCCTGCACGCTGGGGCCGTTCCAGGGGTTCAGCTCGTGGACACCCGGCAAGGAGAACACCCGCCTCGCGGTGAACGCGTACCTGCGCGACAGCGACCAGTTCGACGACGTCATCGACCTCGACGCCGTGCTCCGCGATCCCGACGCGTCCGGCAAACTGCGCGCCGCCTTCGACAGCGGCGACCACATCCACCCCAACGACGCGGGCAACGAGGCGATCGCGAAGGCCGTGCCACTGGATCTGTTGACCGGATCGTAATCAATCTAAATATAGAGTTGCTTGACACTTTGTTGCGGGGGCAGGAAGCTGAGTCCACGCACGTCAGGCAGTCCTCGGAAAGGTGGTGTTCGCCATGTCCGCATTGGAGTTCGCTCTCGAGTACGCACTGGAGTTCGCACTCGAGTAGGCCGCTCAGGGCCTCTGACACAACGGCGGCGGCGCACCCCTCGGGGCTGCGCCGCCACTGTATGAAGGAAGGGCACCTTCCCATCGTTTTTCGTAGAGGAAGGGCACCTTCTTAACTCCTCACCTGCGGTGAGCTGCGTGCTTGCGCCCCCATGGCGGGCGGGCGACGCGATACCGTGCGGTGTCGCGACGGAGCAGACGGGGAGACCATGACCGAGTTGGAAAGCCTGCAGGAGCGAGCGCTGCAGATCTGCGAGCTGTACGACGAACTCAACCTGCGCGTCCAGGGCCGGGCGTGGACCCGGGAAGACCTGATGCTCGGCTTCGTCGGCGACGTCGGCGACCTGGCCAAGCAGGTGATGGCCGCCGAGGGCCGGCGCGAGCTGCCCGGCGGGCGAGAGGCGCTCGCGCACGAGCTGGCCGACTGCCTGTGGTCGGTGCTGGTACTGGCCCGACGGTACGACTTCGACCTCGCCGCCGAGTTCACCCGCACCATGGCCCGCGTCGAGCGACACGTGGCCGCCCGCCTGGACGCGCTCCCCCCTGCGGACTGACTGCGCGAACACCCCGTCGTCGGTGGCTCCGACGACGCCATGCCCGAAGGCGTTGCTCTACGCGCCTGGCTCCGCGAACTCACCGCGCCCGTGAAGATCTGTTTATGTGGACGATGGACGCTGCCCTGACGACGTCCATCGTCCACAAAAACAGATCTTGCGCCGACAAAGACGGCGCGACGCACGGCGCGGCCGCCTACCCGCGACCGCGCGCCTGCCCTCCCCCGCGCTGCCCACGCCCTGCCCACCAGCGGCGTTCTTCCACCGCAGCCCAGCCGGCATGCCACGTTAAGAAGGTGCCCTTCCGCTACCTATGGCGATGTGAAGGTGCCCTTCCTTTCCAAACGGTGGTGGCCGGGGGTGAGGGGGAGGGTGCGGTCGGGGAGGGCGAGGGTGAGGGGGCCGTCGGTGTCGACGGTGAGGGTGGTGTCGTCGGCGACGACGGTTATGCGGGTGTCGGCGACGCGGAGGTTGCGGATGCCGGTGCGGCCGGGGAGGTGGGGGCGGTAGTGGAGGGTGCGGGTGAGGGCGTCGACGCGGAAGCCGAGGACGTGTTCGATGAGCATGGAGATCGGGGCCAGGGCTGACCAGCCGCAGAAGTCGGGGCGTACGGGAGTGCGGTCGTCCTTGGCCGTGGAGGGGGCCGGGCGGGTCGGTGAGTAGGCCTCCCAGATCGTCGGGGGCGAGTAGGACGACCAGGTGGCGGCCATGTGGCGGATCAGGTCGAGGGACGCGCGGTGGGCGACGTCGTGGTGGCCGGAGTCGGCCAGCGCACGGGCACTGGCATAGGCAACGGGGACCCAGACCCCTCCCCGCCAGTACATGCCGTCGGGGCGGAACTCCGGGTCGTCGCGGGCCACCGACGGCCAGGGCACCGTGCCGCCGAAGCAGGTCGGGTCGGCGAGCGCGGTGGCCAGCACGGCGGCCTGCTCGGCGTCGCACGCACCCGCCAGCAGGGGCCAGTACGCGGCGGGCGTGCGTACCCGGTGGAAGTTGTACGGCTCCTCGGCGAAGCGGTCGAGGTAGAACCCGTGCTCGGTCGACCAGAAGTCGTCGACCAGCGCGACGAGCCGCGCGTGGTGCGCGTCGTACTCCTCGGCGAGGGCCGAATCCCCGATGAGCCTGGCGAGCGTGGCGATGGAGCGGGCCGACAACGCCTGCTGAGCGGCGACGTCGAACCAGAGGATGCCGCCGGAGGTGCCGTGTTCGCCCTGGATCGGGGCGCGGGGCGTGTTGTCCATGCCGCTGGTCACGCCCTCCCACAGGTAGCCGCGCGGCACGCGCTGCACGGTGGTCGGGATGTTGCTGTGCGGGAAGCGGCTGCCGGCCGGGGTGCCCTCCATGAACGCGAAGTGCTGCTGCAGGTAGCGGCGATCGCGCAGCAGCCACCGGACCCGGTCCAGGTCGCCGGTGTGGCGGACGTACTCCTCCTCGGACCAGGCGAACAGCGGCGGGTTGTCCGGGTGATGGATCTTCAACGACGTCGGCGAACCGTCGTACATCGGCCGGTAGAAGTTGTCGAAGCTCTCCACCCCGGGGAACAGGTCGGGGGCGTACTTGCAGAAGTGCGCCATGAAGCACGTGTCCCAGATCCAGATCGTGTCCGGATCGAACCCCTCGTCCATGTACGGCGAGCGCGGCGCCCCCTCCCGCGTCACGACGTGCTGGTACGCCAGCTCCCACGCGGCCCAGTACAGCTCGACGAGCTCGGGTTCGGCGTCCAGCACCGGGGCGGGCAGCGCGGCCCGGTCCAACGGCCGGCGAAGAGCGACAGGCTGGGGCAGGTTCATTTGATCTCCGCGATGGCGACGCCCTTGTCGATGTACTTCTGCCCGAGGGCGTACAGGACGACGGGTGGGATGAGCGAGATGACGATGGCGGCCATCAGCATGGGCAGCGACGAGCCGAACGGCGAGGTGAAGTAGAGCAGGCCCAGCGGCAGGGTGCGGTTCTCCTCCCCGGTGAGGTAGATCAGCGGCCCGAACAGCTCCCGCCAGCTGCCCAGGAACGTGAACACCGCGACGACGATGATCACCGGCTTGGACTGCGGCAGGATGATGTGCCACCAGGTGCGCAGGGTGCCGCAGCCGTCGATGCGGGCGGCCTCGTCGATCTCGCGGGGCAGGCTGAGGAAGAACTGCCGGAACAGGAAGATCTCGAACGCGGCCCCGAACAGCTTCGGGACCAGCAGCGGGTAGAAGGTGTCGATCCAGCCGATGTCGCGGTAGAAGCGGTACAGCGAGATCGTCATGACCTGGCCGGGCAGCATCATGGTGGCGAGCACGACCATGAACAGCGCGTTGCGGCCGGGGAAGCGGAACCGGGAGAAGCCGTACGCGACGAACGACGACGACAGGATGTTGACCACGACGGCGTACACCGCCAGCCACAGGCTGTTGCCGATGTAGTGCAGGAACTCGTACTTGAAGATGACGTCGGTGAAGTTCTCCCAGCGCAACGGGCTGGGGATCCACTCGAACGGCACGGCGAAGTACTGGTTGGTGTCCTTGAGCGACTGCGACACCAGCCACACGAACGGGAACAGCAACAGCAGGCAGAACAGGCTCAGCGCGGTGATCCGCGCGGTCAGCTCCCAGCGCGTGCGGCTGTTGCGGCGGCGCTTGAGCGTGTTCGCCGCGGGCGGGGCGGGCGTCGTGGCGGCGGGGCGCTCCAACACGTCGTGCATGACAGTCCTCCGGGGTCAGTTCTGGTCGGCGTCGCCGTACGCGGTGAAGCGCCGGGCCAGCCAGAGCACCAGGCCGGTCAGCAGCAGGGTCGCGGCGAACATGATGAACGCCAGCGCCGAGGCATAGCCCATGTCCTGGTAGACGAAGCCCTTGACGTACAGGTAGGTGACGAAGGTGCCGAGGCTGTTCTCGTAGCCGAGCGGGTTGCCGGTGGCGACGCCGCCGCTGTTGGCGAACGCGAGCGGGGTCTCGAAGACCTGGATGTGCCCGATCAGCGCCATGACGGTGTTGAAGACGATGACCGGCGACAGCAGCGGCAGGGTGACCTTGCGGAACATCTGCCACGGCCCGGCCCCGTCGACGCGGGCGGCCTCGAAGTAGCTGGCCGGGATGCCCTTGAGCCCGGCGAGGAAGATCAGCATGGTGCCGCCGGCGAACCATACGTTGACCAGGATCAGCGCGACCAGCGCGAGCCAGGGCTTGTCGGAGTCGCCGAGCCAGTTCACCGGCTCGGTGCCGAACAGGCTGAGGAACATGTTGGCCAGGCCCACCTCGCCGCCCCGGAACACCTGCTTGAACAGGTACGCGGTGGCGATGCCGACGAGCAGGCTGGGCACGTAGATCAGGGTGCGGAAGACGTGGTTGCCGCGGAAGTCCTTGAACAGCAGCAGCGCCAGGATCAGGCCCAGGCCGATCGAGATGACCGTCGATCCGATCACGTAGATCAGCATGTTCCCGGCGATGGTGGCGAACACCGGGTCGTTCGTGAGGATCTTCTCGTAGTTGTCGGTGCCCACGAACCGGATCGTGCGGAACACGTTGGCCTTGGACAGGCTGGTCATGAACGCGGCGATGAGCGGCGCGACGCCGAACATCAGGAAGCCCAGCAGCCACGGGCTGATGTAGAGGTATCCCTGCACCCCCTCCCGCCGCCACCAGCGGCGCTTGGGCCGCTGCGGGTTAAGAGCCATGGTCATGCGGTACGCCTCCGGTCGGGACCTGCGGGAACGGGCGCGGATGGGGTCGGGCGGGGTGGGCCCGGCCGCCCCCGGGGCGGCCGGGCCCGGGCGGCGACGCCCCGCGCGTGTGGGGCGTCGCCGCAGGGACGGGTCACTGCGCCAGCAGCGCGTTGCCCTTCTTCTCGATCTCGGCGGCGGCCTGCTCGGGGGTGAGCTTGCCGCGGCCCAGGTCGTCGATGATCAGGCCGACGTCCTTGCCCAGCTCCTCCTTGACGGTCAGCAGACCGGGGCGGAAGGCCGGCACGGAGGCCAGCAGGGTCGGCGCGAAGTCCTTCGGGGTGATGAAGTCGGGCAGCTTCTTCAGCGCCTCGACGTCGACCGGCACGTCGCTGAACTTGGCGAACTCGACCTGGTTCTCGGTCTTGAGCATCCACTTCAGGAACGCCCAGGCCTCCTTGGGGTGCTCGCTCTCGGCGGAGATCGCGTACCCGTTGGCGCCGGAGTAGAGGACCAGGCTGTCGCCGACCTTCGGCAGCGGGAAGACGCCGATGTTCGGGGACTTGGCGGCGATGTCGGCGAAGTTCCAGGGACCGACCCGGGCCATGGCGACCTTGCCGGTGCGCAGGCTGTCCAGGTCACCGTTGAGCCACTGGTTCTCGCGCTGCTCGTCGATCGGCGGCACGATCTTGTCGGTGAACAGGCCGGCGTAGTCGGCCAGGCCGGCGATGCCCTGCGGGGTGTTGATGGTGACCTTCGTCGGGCTGACGAAGTTGTCGTACATCGAGCCGCCGCGCATCGCGATCAGCGACTCCCAGAAGTTGAGGCTGCCCGGGTGCAGGGCGTACTGGGTGACCTTGCCGGAGCCGTTGACCTTGGTGAGCTTCTTGGCCATCTCCTTGAAGGCGTCCAGGGTCATCGGCACGGCCGGGTCCGGGTCGGCGACGCCCGCGGCCTTGAACAGGTCCTTGTTGTAGCCGACCAGCGGCACGGAGATGCCGACGGGCATCGCGTACTGCTTGTCCTGCCAGCCGAAGACGCCGACCGGGCCGGGCTGGGCGCCCTTGACGGCGTCGGCGTAGCCGTCCATCTTCTTGAGGTCGGCGAAGACCTCGTTGTCGAAGTACGACGCCGCGAAGCAGGAGCACAGGCCGACCACGTCGTAGGCGTTGCCGCCCGCGGTCGTGGTCTTGACCTTGTCCCAGTACGCGTCCCAGGGCAGGAACTCGGACTTGATTTTGATGTTGGGGTTGGCGGCCTCGAAGCCGTCGAGCCACTTGCGGTAGAGCGCGTCCTTCTCGGGGGTGTTGCTCCACCAGCCCCAGCTGATGGTGACCGGGCCGCCGGCGGCCTCGGGCTCGTCACCGCCGCCGCAGGCCGCCGTGACGAGCGACGCGGCCAGCAGCAGCGCGCTCAGGACGACGCCGGGCCTCCGGCGGGACTTCCTGGATCGAGCATGCTCCATAGTGAACTCCTGTGAGGTGCGATGCGCGTGGAGAGGTGCGGAAGCGTTGCGTCCGGCCGGCATCGGGCGGGCCTCCGGAGCGGTGCCCCGGCGGTCCTGTCGCGATCCATCTTGACGCGATGGCGAACTAAATCGAAACAGTGACCGGGACCATAGCCCGCCCCCACAGGTACGTCAACACCGTGTTACGCCGGAAACTTTTCCGCCACATCCCCAGAGGAGCATCACCGCAGATGAGCAACTATCTCCAGCGGCTCAACGGATCCCGCCGGGTGGCGGTCGGATCGACCGGGGTCTTCCACACGACGGAGCGCGCTGCTACTGTCCCGGTCCGTAACAAAATCGGTTTAGTGCCAACGACCAGGGAGCTGCCCATGCGGAACGGAGGACGGCCGTGAAGCGCCCCACCATCGCCGACATCGCCGGCCGTGCCGGAGTCTCCCGGTCGGCGGTCTCGTTCGCGCTCAACGACCAGCCCGGGGTCTCCGAGGAGACCCGCCAGCGGGTCCTGGCCGTGGCGTCCGAACTGGGCTGGCGGCCGCACAGCGCGGCCCGCGCCCTGCGCGGCGGCCGGGCCGGCGCGATCGGCCTGGCGCTGCAGCGGCCCGCGCGACTGCTCGGGGCCGAGCCGTTCACCATGGAGCTGATCAGCGGTCTGGAGTCCGAGCTGTCGGCCCGCTCCTGCGGGCTCAACCTCCAGGTCGTCGAGGACACCGAGGCCGAGATCGCGACCTACCGCCGCTGGTGGGCCGAGCACCGCGTCGACGGCGTCATCGTGCTCAACCTGCGCGACGACGACCCTCGCGTCGGCGTGCTGGAGGACCTGCACCTGCCCGCGGTCGTCATCGGCGGCCCCGTCGGCACGGGCTCGCTGCCGAGCATCTGGTCGCAGGACGCGGCCGGCATGACCGACGTCGTCGAGTACCTGGCGGCGCTCGGCCACCGCCGCCTGGCGCACGTCGCGGGCGACCCGGACATGCGCCACATCGTCGACCGCACCACCGCCCTGCACGAGGTGTGCCGCCTGCGCGGCCTGCCCGAACCGGTGACGGTGCGCGCGGACTACTCCGACGAGGACAGCGCCCAGGCCACCAGGCGGCTGCTGGCCTCTCCGGACCGGCCGACGGCGATCATCTACCACACCGACCTGACCGCGGTGACCGGCCTGGAGGTCGCCCTGGAGATGGGGCTGTCCGTTCCGGACGAGCTGTCCCTGGTCGCGTTCAACGACTCCCGGCTGTGCCGGCTGGTCAACCCGAAGCTGACCGCGCTGGCCCACGACATCCCGGGCCGGGGCGCGCAGGCGGCGCGCATGCTGTTCGCCGCCATCGACGGCGGGCCGGGGGCCGACTCCCAGCCCGCCGAGCCCTACCGGCTGCTGCCGCGCGGCAGCACCGGGAAATACCGCACGTCCTGACCGCCCTGACCCGCAAGGAGTGCCGCCGATGACCGCCCCCAGCCAGACCGCGCCCGACCGCCGCCACGCCCCGCCGGAGTTCCCCGCGGGCTTCCGCTGGGGCGCGGCGACGGCGGCGTTCCAGGTCGAGGGCGCCCTGGACGCCGACGGGCGCACGCCCTCGGTCTGGGACACCTTCACCGCAGTCCCCGGGCGGGTGGACAACGGCGACCGCGCCGACCTGGCCGTCGACCACTACCGCCGCTACCGCGACGACGTGGCGCTGATGGCGCAGCTGGGCCTGAACACGTACCGCTTCTCGGTGTCCTGGCCGCGGGTGCAGCCGGACGGGCGCGGCGCGGTCAACGTCAAGGGGCTGGACTTCTACTCCCGGCTGGTGGACGAGCTGCTGGCCAACGGCATCGAGCCGATGCTGACGCTCTACCACTGGGACCACCCGCAGGTGCTGCAGGACGCGGGCGGCTGGGCGAACCGGGACATGACCGAGCGCTTCGCCGACTACGCGGCCCTGGTCGCGGCGCGCCTGGGCGACCGGGTGCCGCTGTGGGTCACCCTCAACGAGCCGTGGTGCACGGCGTTCCTCGGGCACGCGTCGGGCATCCACGCCCCGGGCGTCGCCGACGACGCCACCACGCTGACCGTGGCGCACCACCTCAACCTCGCCCACGGCCTGGGCGTGCAGGCGCTGCGGGCCGCGCTGCCGGGCACCGCCCAGGTCTCGATCGCGCTCAACCCGGCCCCGGTCCGCACGCCGGTGGACACCCAGGAAAACCAGGACGCGGTACGCCGCGCCGACGCCCTGCGCAACCGGATCTTCCTCGACCCGCTGCTGCGCGGGCAGTATCCGGCCGACCTGATCGCCGACACGGCGCACATCACCGACTGGGGTTTCGTGCGCGACGGGGACCTGGCGACGGCGACCGCGCCGATCGACGTGCTGGGCGTGAACTACTACACGCCGCTGTACGTCGCCGCCGGTCCCGGGCCCGCCGACCCGTACAACCGGTGGGTCGGCAGCGACGGCCTGCTGCACATCGCGCCCGCCGACGGGCCGTCCACGATCCACGGCGTCGTCGACGCTGCCGCGCTGCGCGAGCTGCTCAACCGCATCCGGCACGACTACGGCCCGGTGCCGATCGTCATCGCCGAGAACGGGGTGGCCTCACCGGACACGGTCGGCCCGGACGGGCGCGTGGACGACGCGGGCCGGGTCGCCTACCTGCACGCGCACCTGGCCGCGCTGCACGACGCCATCACCGACGGCGTGGACGTACGCGGCTACGTGATGTGGTCCCTGATCGACAACTTCGAGTGGGTGTACGGCTACAGCCAGCGCTTCGGCCTCATCCACGTCGACCGCGACACCCAGCGCCGCACCGTCAAGGACAGCGGCCACTGGTTCCGGCAGGTCATCGCCGCGAACGCCATCCCCCCACTGGACCCGCCCGCAGCCGGCTGACGGGCGTCGCAAGAACCGGACCCGGGGACGCCTGTGTCCGTGATGTTTGAAAGATGCGCATTAATCGAAGCACGTCGCGTTCGGGGCGCCCGGCCCCGGACGCGGCGCTCCCCCCAGAGCACCAGGAGAGACACAGGTAGGAGACCTGGCATGAAAGCTCTTCGGCTCAACCGGCTCACCATCCCGCTCATGATTGCGATGGTCCTCGCCGTGGCACTACCCCTGCTCGTCGGCAACAAGGCGAACGCCGCCCCCGGCTTCGTCACCACCTCCGGCACCAAGTTCATGCTCGACGGCAAGCCGTTCTACGTCGCGGGCACCAACAGCCACTACCTCGGCTGGGGCACCCGCGCCGAGGTCGACTCGATGCTCGGCTACGCCGACGCGAGCAACTACAACGTCGTACGCGGCATCCTGCACTCGGTCATCGGGTCGCTGGACGGCACCACCAAGCCGCACATCTGGAACCCGGCCAGCACCGGCGACGCGTCCAACATGGGCATGCACGGCACGTACCTGATCTACTGGGACACCGCCACCAACACGTACGCGTTCAACCCGAGCACCACCAACGGGCTGGGCCGCTGGGACTACGTCATCGCCAAGGCCGGGCAGCTCGGCCTGAAGCTCAACATCGCGATGATGGACTTCTGGCAGTGGGCGGGCGGCACCCAGCAGATCAACTCGTGGTACATCCCCGGCTACAACGGGTCGAGCCACGCGCAGCGCTACACGTTCTTCTACAGCGACTCCCGCACCAAGCAGCTGTACAAGGACTGGGTGAGCTTCGTGCTCAACCGCACCAACAGCATCACGGGTGTGAAGTACAAGGACGATCCGACCATCTTCGCCTGGGACCTGATGAACGAGCCCGAGGTCAGCTCGGTGTCGCTGGCCCAGGGCTGGTACCAGGAGATGGCGTCCTACATCAAGGCGCAGGGCGCGCAGCAGCTGGTCACCACCGGCAGTGAGGGCTTCTACGGCGGGCAGGCAGGTTCCGACCCGAACACCGAGGCCGCCAACGTGCCGGCGATCGACTTCCAGACCTGGCACACCTACCCGACGTACCACAACATCTCCCCGCAGCAGGTCAACAACCTGATCACGCAGCACTGCGCGACGGCGGTGGCCTCCGGCAAGCCGGTCCTCATGCAGGAGTTCGCCTACCCAGCCCGCAGCGCGGCGGAGAAGGTCACCCGGTCGAGCATCTACAGCGGCTGGGCCGACACGATCTACAACAACAACGACTGCGCCGGCTGGCTGTCCTGGCGGGTCGAGGGCAAGGTCGTGCCCCCGGCGACCAGGCCGCACCCGCAGGACGACACCGTCGACCCGGCCACGTTCATCTGGCCGCCCGACAACGGCGAGGGCTTCTCCATCTACGGCGAACCCGACACCACCAAATCGCAGTACGACCCGGCGTACCAGATGTTCGCGACCCAGGCCGCGCGCCTGATCGCCAAGAACGGCGGGGTCCTGCCGTCGTCGCCGCCGCCGTCTCCCCCGGCCTCGCCGTCGCCGTCGCCCAGCGCGTCGCCGCAGCCGCCGGGCACGGTCAACGTCGACGACGCGACCCAGGGCACCGGGCAGAACCAGTGGAACTACAGCGGCTGGAACCACTGCGCCGGCTGCAATGAGACCGCCCCGGCGGTGTATTACAACGCCTCGCAGAGCTGGAGCCTCACCAGCGGGGAGACCGCGACACTGGCCTTCAACGGCACCCGGGTCGTCTACCGGGCCGTGACCGGATCCCACCACGGCATCGCCGCGGTGTCGATCGACGGCGGCACCGAGGTCAACGTCGACCTGTACGCCGCCGCCAAGACCGGCGACGTGGCGGTCTGGACCAGCCCGGTGCTGGCCGCGGGCAACCACACGCTGCGGATCCGCAACACCGGCACCAAGAACGCCAGCGCCTCCGGCACGGTCGTCACCCTCGACCGGGCCGTGGTCACCGGCGGGTCCACCACCTCCCCGTCGCCGTCCGCACCGCCCGCCTCGCCGTCCCCGTCCACGCCGCCGGCCACCGGTTTCGTCAAGGGCATCAACCTCAACGGGCCGGCGGTCGTCATCGAGGGCAACCAGTGGGTCAGCCAGAGCACGGCCCAGTCCACCGGGTTCACCGTGTCCGGCGGCACCGCCCACACCAACACCGTCACGCCCAGCCCGCTGCCCGACACGGCCACCGTGGACATGCTCCACACCGGCCTGATCGGCACGGACCTGGGCACGATCTCGATGTCGCAGACCGTCGCCAACGGCACCTACCAGGTGTACGTCTGGGAGATGGAGTCGGTGCAGGGCAACACGCGCCGGTTCAACGTCACCCTGGAGGGCATCCTCAAGGCCAGCAACCTCGGTGACCTGGCGCTGAGCCACTGGCGCGAGAACGGCGCGTACACCGTGACGGTGTCCGACGGCGTGCTCAACATCGACGTCACCGGCGCGTACGGCAAGCCCGCCGTCATGGGCCTGGCCATCTACCGCATCTGACCCGCCGCCCGCCCACGTCCCACCTTCCCCCGGGCCGTGGGCGGGCCGACTGGACGAAGATCGCCGTTTCCGGTCAGGAAGTGAGGTCCGACCTCATCTTCGGACCGGAAACGGCGATCTTCACCGTTCCAGGGCCGCCAGCCAGGCGCGGATGGCGGCGAAGTCGGCGGGCTGAAGGCCCCGGCGGGGGTCCACCCGGTGCAGCAGCGCCCGGCCCTCGTGGTGCGCCGCCACCCAGTCACGGTCGTGGTCGGTCAGCTCGTCGTCCACCCAGACGAACGCCCGCCCCGCGGCCCAGCGGCCGGTCCGTGGAACCCGTCATCGGCGCAGAATAGCCGCCGGGCCCGCATCGGTGGGGCGGCGGCCGAGCCGGAACCGGGCCGCCGGGCAGGTGCCCGGGATTAGGCTGGAAGTCGGTCCGCGGCAGGCGGCGTGGCATGGCGGGATGTGATGGCTCCCCGGCTCGGTAAAGGTGTCATCGAGGACGTGGCGCAGGTCGCGGCCGGCTGCGACTCGGTGGCGCGGGCCTGCAACGCCGCGGTGTCGGTGCTGCACGGCCACACCGGCGCGGCCGTCGACGTGCTGCTGCTCGGTCCGGGCCAGCTGTCGGTGGTCGCGTTCAGCGGCGCCTGGCAGGCCCCGGCGGCGGTGCCGAGCCACTACGGCGTCGTCGGCCACGTGCTGGCCACGGGCCGCCCGGCGGCGATCGACGACGCCTCGATCGCGTACTCGGGCCTGCACGCCGGACGTCCCGTCGGCTCCGTGGTCTGCGCCCCGCTCAGCGAGCGGCCCGACCCGCCCATCGGCGTGGTCAACATCGAGTTCGACCACGTCGTCACCGACCCGGTGCAGTGGGCGGAGGAGCTGGCCGAGGTCGGCCTGCGGCTGCGGCGGCGCATCGACGAACTGGGCGGCCTGCCCGCCGAGTCCCGGGCGGAGCTGCTGCTGCGGCACACCCTCATGTTCGCCACCGCGCACAGCGGCGTGCAGCTGGCCGAGATGGCCTGCCGCGCCGCGGTCGAACTCACCGGCCTGGGCGGCGCGACGGTGCTCACGCGGCGCGCCACCCCGCGTGGCGAGCCGCAGCACCCGCTGCGCCAGACCGCCGTGCACACCGCCGCCGGGGCAGCCGACCTGCCGACCCGCGTCGCCGAGCTGCCGCCCGACGTGCTGTCGGCGCTCGTGGACGCGGTGTGTCGGCACGGGGCTTCGCACACCCTCGGCGACCCGTCCGGCGAGGACGTACGCGGGTTCGAACCGCTCGTGCAGGCCGGGGTCCGCACGCTGCTCGCCTTCCCCGTACGCGGAACAGCCCCTGATCCGCGGCTGGAGGTGGCGATGCTGGTCATGGACGAGCTGCAGGTGCGCGTCGACGCGGGCACGGTCACCGTGCTGGAGCTGCTCATGGCCAACGCCGCCGAGTGCTACGACCGGCTCGGGGCGCTGCACCAGATGCAGGCCCTGGCCGAGACCGACCCGCTGACGGGGCTGCGCCACGTCGGCCCGTTCACCGAGCGGCTCGCCGCCGCGCGGGCCGGCCGCACCGCGCTGCTGGTCATCGACGTGGACAACTTCAAACAGGTCAACGACCGGCTCGGGCACGCCGCTGGCGACCGGCTGCTCGTGGACCTGGCCACGGGCATGCGCGACTGCCTGCGCCAGCGCGACGAGCTGTTCCGGGTCGGCGGCGACGAGTTCGTCGCGGTCCTGGAGGTACGCGACGACGCCGAGGCGATCCGGGTCGCCGACCGGCTGGTCGCCGCGGCCCGGGACAGCGGCAGCGCGGTCAGCGTCGGGGTGGCGCTGCGCCGTCCCGACGAGCCCGCCGAGGCCACGCTGCGCCGCGCCGACCTGGCCATGTACACGGCCAAACAGGACCCGCAGTACGCGGTGTGGCCCGCCGAGTGACCGGCGCGAGCACCGCCGACCGTGGAGACTGGACGCATGCCCGGCATACCGTCCCCGACGTTCTACCACCGCTGGCTCGGCTGGCACGCCCCCGCGCTGCGGCGCGCGGCCGTCGTCGCCTGCCTCGGGCTGCTGGCGGGGGCGGGGCTGGCGATGACCACGACCTGGGAGCTGGCGGCGATCGGCGGCTGGAACGTGATGGCGCTGACCTTCCTGATCGCGACCTGGCCGATGATTCTCCGGGCGAACGGCGCTGCCACCCGCAAGCTCGCGGTACGGGAGGACGAGACCCGCGGCTCCGCCACGCTGCTGCTGCTCGCCGCCAGCGTGGCCAGCCTGACCGGGGTGTTCGTCGCGCTGCGCCTGGCCGGGCTGTCCAGCGGCTCGCTGCGCGGGCTGTACGTCGCGATCGCCGGGTCGACGGTGCTGGTGTCGTGGGTGGTGGTCAACACGGTGTTCACGCTGCGCTACGCGCACCTGTACTTCCGCTCGCCGGGCGGCGCGATCCAGTTCGGCTCGGAGCAGTCCGACCAGCCCGACTACCGCGACTTCGCGTACGTGGCGTTCACCATCGGGATGACGTACCAGGTGTCGGACACGACGTTGCGGGACCGGCGGGTACGGCGGACGGTGCTGGTGCACGCGCTGGTGGCGTACCTGTTCGGGGTGGTCATCGTGGCGGGCGCCATCAACCTCATCGCCGGCCTGGTCCGCTGACCACCCCGGCGGTCAGCCCCAGATCGCCGTCGCCCACTCCGGGTGGTCGATGAACGGGTTGCGGTTGCCCTGCCAGCTGTCGAAGATGACCTGGTTGCGGCGCTTCTCGAAGGCGTCCGGCGGGTCCTGCAGGTTCCACTGCAGCAGCACCGACAGCTTGCCGATGTACGGCACCGAACCGTTGCTGGTCGAGTTGTTCAGCTCCAGGTTCGGCCAGCCGTCCTCGCCCTCGTACCGGATGGCCATGTACATCAGCATCCGGGCGACGTCGCCCTTGACCGCGTTGCGCGGCTCCCACGAGTCGGTGTCGGTGTAGTTGCCGGGCGCCTCGCCCACCGCGGAGCCGCCGAGGTCGAAGTCCTTGTTGCCGCGGGTGGAGTTGACCGTCACGTCCTCGGGCCGCAGGTGGTGCAGGTCGGTGCCGGGTCCGGTCGCGGTGCCGAAGTCGCCGTGCGACTGCGCCCAGACGTGCTCGCGGTTCCAGTCGTTCACCCCGCCGCCGTTGGTGGTCTTGCTCTGCGAACGCCCGCTGTAGATGAGGATGACGTTGTTGGCGTTGTTGGGGTCCTGGTCGGTGGCTTTGAGCCCGTCCCACACCTGCGCGTACGTGATCTTCGTCTGCACCTTGATGATGTTGTGCAGCGCGGTGCGCAGCGCCGGGCCGGTCTTGCCGAGCGCGCTCGCGTAGTACGTCGGGTCGTACGGTCCGCTCGACGTGCTGGGCGCTGGCGACGGGGTCGAGCCGCCGCCGAGGCTCATCGCGGTCGGGTCCTTGAGCCCGCCGTGGGAGAAGTACGCCGTCAGCGTCCCGGTGACGGTCACCTGCCGGCCCATCAGCCCGGGGTTGCTCTGCAGCCCGAAGGCACTGCGGTAGGCAGCGGTGACCTGCACGTACAGCATGCGCGAGGTGCTCGACTCGGCGGCCGAGTCGGCGATCGCGATCGCGGTGTCGCCGGTGAACCCGGACTTGATCACCGTATTCGTCGCGGTGGGCTGCCCGACGATGTAGCCGAGCACGGTGGCGGAGCGTCCGTCCTGTGCGGACAGTGCCGCCGCCACGGTCAGCGGGGCCGCCGCCGAAGCCGACATCGTGGCGACGCCCGTGGCGACGGCGACCGCGGCGGCCAGCGCGGCGACGAGCCGCTTGCCGCCGACGGAAGTCAGCTTCGACATATTCATGGCCAGAATGCTATGGGTCGCGGCGCACGGGCAGAAGAGCCGAGCTGTCGCATCAAGACAGTTCACTCTCCCGGAACGCGTTCGCACTGGTCCGGGATTCATTCCAGTTTGGTCATAGCGTGATGAGGGGCCCACCCGCTGCGGTGACGCCCCCTTGGTTGGCGAAGAGAGTGGGCGAAGAGGTGCGGGGGCGTGCCCCGGTGGGCCGGACCACTCCCGAGGATCCAGTGGTCCTGCTGGAGAAGCCGCACCGGCTCAAGCAGGCCGGCGCGTTGAGCGACGCGGAGTACGAGGCCCAGAAGGCGCGCATCCTGGGCGCGTGACGCCGCCGTCTCCCGCCGCTCGCCCGGCGACGGCGGCGATCGGGCCCGCGATCGGCCGGTCGAGGAGACAATGGTGCCGGAGGGGAGTGATCGTGTCGATCGGGCAGGGAACGCTGCGAGTGACGCTGGCCCACCCGCACCTCACTCGGGTGTACCGGACGAGCACGCCGCGGTTGTGCGTCGACGGGGTGGACCAGCTCGTCCAGAGCTGGGGCACTCACACCGTGGCCGTCGCCGCAGGTCCGCACCGGGTCGAGGTACGGGTGGTCCGCAGAAACGGCGAGCCGTTCGGCCAGGCCGAGGCGAGCGCCGTCGTCGAGCTGGGCGCGCAGACGGTCGTGGAGTACCGCGCACCCCGCTTCCGCCGCCACGGCAGGATCATGATCGTCAGACCGGTGTCGCCGCCTTGACGCCACGAGTAGTGATCACCATGGTCACGGTTCGAGGAGGTCGGGCCTCGGTCCGTACACCGTGCCGCGGCTTCGCCGGGCCAGCCACAGCCGCCAGGCATAGGGCGGGTGGGTGGTCGACGGCCAGGCGGTCGACGTGAAGGTACGTTTCACCCACGACGCCATCTGCCCATGACCGTGGAGCGTCACCGCGATGTGGTCGCTGCCGAGTTCGGCCGTCCAGTTGTTCACCACCCGGTGCAGGAGGATGCTCGCGGCGGCGACGCCCCAGATCCACGGCGTGAAGGCGAGGACGGCGGGCAGGATGAGGCTGCGCTCCAGCCAGCGGGCGGCCGCGCCCCGGGCCGGGTCGTGGCGCAGCAGGTGGGCGAGCTCGTGCGCGATCACGTAGCCGGATTCGGCGGGCCGGTGGAAGACCTCGCGCGAGACGCCGATGCGCGCCCAGGAGCCTATGCGGATCGCGTGGTCGTCGAGGCGGTAGTCGTCGCGAAGCCAGATCGCGAAGTCGGTGATGCCCCAGGTCGCCACCAGCGCGGTCAGCTCCGGCGGGCACGGCACCACGCCTACGCCTGCGGGCATCGAGCGGCGCGCCCACCGCAGGCGGATGGCATGCACCAGCAAGACCGGCAACAGGATGACGGCGGTCAGACCGATGACGAGTTCCGGGCCGAGCCACGGAGGGCTCGCCGCGACGAGCAGCGCCAGGGTGCCCAGATACCAGAGCATGGTGATGAGGCCCGACAGCAGGTGGATCCGTGGCCTCGGCCAGGCGAGGCCGGCCTGATGGACGAGCATCGCCCGGAATTCGTCCGAGAGCTCCAGGTCAGGCTCGGGAAGCGATGGCACGTGGTTCGCGGTCACCGCCAGTTCGATCACGGCGAAGTCGGCGCCCAGAGCCCGCATGATCTGCGCCGCCGCGCATTCCGGCCGGCGGGTCATCGCCAGCACGAGGTGCCCGGTGCGCAGCACGCCCTCGTGCTTGAGCCGATGAGAGTGCCCGAAGGCGGCGTCGAGCAACGCCTTCGCATCGGCGGTGTAGGGCACCGCGCCCTTACGTTCGGCGGGATGGTCCGGCGGACGGCGGGACTGCAGCTCGCCGCGTACCGCCTCGAAGGTGATGCCCTGCTGCGCCAGCGCCCGGATCGCGGCGTCGGCGTGGTCGGTGAGCAGGCCGAGGAGCAGTGTGCCGCTGTCGAGGCTGTCGTAGCGCAGGCCGCGTGCCGCCTGCTGCGCCATCACCAGCGCCTGGCGCGCCTCCTCGGTCAAACGGTTGAGCATGGCCCCTCCCCTGGGTCCCGCGCATCCTGCCACAGTCGCGAAAGGCCCGGGGGTAGGCGTGGGCCGGCCACCGTCACCGGCGGCCGGCCCGCGACGCGACTACTTGGCGTCGGTCAGGTCGACGATGGCCCGGGCAGCGCGGAAGTACGGGCTGCGGCCCAGCTCGCCGATCGTCTTGACGCCCAGGGCGTCCTTGATCGCGGCGGCGGCACGCTCGCTCACACCCGCGAGCGCGGCGACCGGCGCGTTGACGATCTCCTCCAGGGGCTTGTCCTGGTACTCCTTGTCCAGCAGCTTGGCGAGGTCGGCGGAAACCGGCATGGCAACTCCTTCGTCGTCAGTGGTCCGATGGGGAGCCGGACCCACCCCGAGATCCTTTCACCACCGTCGTGGGCGCTGCCGATCGGCCCGGAACGGCTGGCGCACCGCGGCGCGAGGCGATGCGACGCAACCCATTGACCTGCAGAAACGCCAGGCAGCCACGATCTGACAAGCGTCTATGCACCAGAATCCGGGATCGCACCATGCCAGAATCGAACTCAGGAGGGAGGTTCATATGTATGCGACCGTACGTCGTTACGAAGGAGTGACCGACCCCCGTGAGGCGGCACGACGCGTGGCGGAGGGGTTCGTCCCGATCATCAGCGCCGTTCCGGGTCTGCTCGCCTACTACTGGGTCGACGCCGGAAACGGCGTGATGGTCTCGACGAGCGTCTTCGCGAGCCGGGACGGCGCGGACGAGTCGAACCGGATGGCGGCCGACTGGGTGAAGGACAACCTGGCGTCACTGCTGCCGAACCCGCCCCAGATCAGCGCTGGGGAGGTCGTGGCTCACCGGGCGCAGTGAGTTCGGGGGCCGGATACCCGACGTCCAGCCTGGCGAGTCTCGCCTGCGCGTCGGCGAGCAGTGCCCGCAGCCGGTCGGTTTCCGCCTTGGCCTGCTCGCGCTCGCCGGCGACGATGCGCTCCGCGGCGGCGTACGCCTCGGGGACCTCCAGCGCGCCCACGGTACGCAGCGCCGTGGCCGTGTCGAGTTCGCGCGGCGCGGCCAGCTCCGTCCGCCCTCGGGTCGCCAGGACCCGCCAGGTCCCGTCGGCGTATGCCAGCGTCACCGTCAACGGCGGCACCGTCTCCGGCACATCGAACGCGGTGCTGGTGTCGTCGAGCTGCTTCCACGTCCGATACCCGAACACCGGGCTCAACGTCGCGGCCAGCAGCACCAGCCCGCACACCACCAAGCCGGCGGTCAGCCCCGCCCCCTGCGCGAGCCACCCGCCGACCAGGCTCCCGACCGGCAGTCCGGCGTACGCGAACGCCGCCGCCAGCCCGAACACCCGCGCCTGGTAGGCCACCGGGACCCGCTGGTACAGCACCGCCCCGATGATCGGGTTCACCGCCGCCAGCCCGACGCCCGACAGGAACAGCACCGTCACCACCACGGGCAGTTCGTCGGCGAACGCCAGCACCAGCATCCGCGGCGCGCCGCCGACCAGGTATCCCGCCGTCAGCGTCAGGTAGCGGGGCAGCCGCTTGGCCATGGCGGTGAACGCGATGTTGCCGACCACGGCCCCGAGGGCGAACGACCCGAACACCACACCCAGCCCGGCCGGTGTGCCCAGTCGCTGGCTGACCCACAGCGGCACGAACACCACCTGGTGCGCCTGCGTGGCCAGGTTGCTGACGAAAAGCATCACCAGCACGCCCAGGATCAGCCGGTCGTGCCTGAGGTAGCCGAACCCGCCGCGCAGCGACTCCAGGTACGGCTCCCGCGGGCCGGGTTCGTCCGCAGCGGCCACCGGCGGCGGCATCCGCACCAGTGCCGCGACGATCAGCCCGGACGCCGCGAACGTGGCCGCGTCCAGGCCCATCACGGTCAGCGGGTCCGTCCACGCGATGAGCAGCCCGCCGACCGGTGCCCCGATCAGCGTGGTCAACCGGCCGATGCCGTCGTACAGGCCGGTGATCCGGGTCGTCTCCGCCCCCGCCTGCTCGATCATCGGCCGCAGCAACACGGCCCGCGCCCGGTCGCTGAGCCCGCGCAGCCCGCCCGCGACGGCGACCAGCACCAGCAGCGCCGCGAACCCGAGGTCGCGGTAGCCGAGCACGAGGCCCATCAGCGCGACGGCGCTGAGCAGGTCGGCGTCGACGGTGACCCGCCACGCGCCGAGCCGGTCGATCCACGGCGCGCCGAGCACGCCGACGGCCACGTACGGGACCATCTCGGCGGCGGCGACCAGGCCCATCATGGTGGGGCTGCCGGTCTCGACGAGCACGAGCCACGGCAGCGCCACGAAGGTCATCTTCGTGCCGACCTGGGAGATCGTCTCGGCGAGCAGGACGCCGACGAGGCCGCCGCGGCGGCGCGGGACGGCCTCGGCGGTCACGCCGTCGCCGGGGCCGTGGCCAGGTAACGGGCCCGCAGCTCCTTCTTGTCGATCTTGCCCATGGCGGTCAGCGGCAGGCTGTCGACGAATTCGACGGTGCGTGGCGCCCACATCTCGTTGAGCTCGCCGATGACGAAGTCACGCACCTCGCCGGGGGTGACGCCGGAGCCGGGTTCGACGACGGCGTACGCGTGCACGGCCTCGCCGGTGTCGTCGGCCGGCACGCCGATGACGGCCGCCGCGCGGACCTGCGGGTGCGCGACGAGCGCGTCCTCGACGGGGCGGGTGTAGATGTTCGTGGACCCGTACCCCGTGATGATCATGTCTTTGAGGCGGTCGACCAGGAACAGGTAGCCGTCGGCGTCGAGGCGGCCGACGTCACCGGTGCGCAGCCAGCCGCCGGACAGGGTCTGCGCGGTCAGTCCGGGTTCGCCGAAGTAGCCGTCCATCATCAGGCTGCCGCTGATCCACACCTCGCCGGTCTCCCCGGCGGGCAGGACACTGCCGTCGGCGGCGCGGATCTCCACGCGCATGTCGCCGAACGGCAGGCCGCAGGAGCCGAGCCGTTCCGGGTGCGCCGGGTCGACGGTGAGGTTGGGCTGGGCGGTGATGAAGGGCGCCTCGGTCATGCCGTACACCGGGCGCAGGACCGGCCCGAAGCGCTCGACAGCCTGGGCGAGCCGGGCGGGCGCGGCGGCGCTGCCGCCACACGAGATCATCTGCAGGGTGCTGGTGTCGGTGTCGGCCAGGCGCGGGTCGTCGAGCAGCTGGTAGAGCAGCGGCGGCGGAAGCAGGATGCTGGTGATCCGGTCCTGGGTGATCGCGTCGAGGAACGGCTGCGTGTCGTACCGGTCGTGCATGACCAGGGTGCCGCCGGTGAACAGCGTCATCAGCACCGGCACCTGCGCGCTGACGTGCCAGAACGCCGACACGGCGAGGTGGCGCAGGTGGTGCCCGCCGGAGGCGGTCCAATGGTCGGAGAACAGCATCAGGGTCCGGAAGAACGAGTGCCGGTGCAGCACCAGCTTCGGTGTGCCGGTCGTGCCGCCGGTCTGGAACAGCGAGTGCGGCTCGGCGTCCGGGCCGTCCCGGCCGATCGGCGGCTCGTCGGACAGCGGGCGGGCGAGCAGGTCGGGCCCGAGCCCGCCGCCGCCGAAGCACAGCACCGACAGGTGCGGCACCTCGGCCAGCAGCTCGCGGCCGAGCTGGTCGTGGGTGCGGGCGTCGTAGACGAACACGTCCGCCTCGGCCAGGCGCAGGAACTCGACCCGGTGCCGGTGCGGCGCCGACGGGATCATCCACACCGAACGGCAGCCCAGCAGATGCAGACCCAGCTGCAGGAAGATCGCCTCGTGCGGGTTGCCGACCAGGATCGCCACCGACGTGCCCGCGTGCACCCCCTGCTCGTGCAGGGCGTTCGCCATGGTCAGCACGGCGGTGCGCAGCTCCTGATAGGTCAGGGTGCGGCCGGGGGCACGGATGGCCTCGGCGTCTGAGTAACCGGCGAACTGGTCCAGCGCACGCCACACATAACTGCGGGCTGCCACGTCGTTGTCCACAGCCGAGGCCCCTTCTGAGAGGTCAGAAAGGTCACACTAGCGGCGGTGAGTCAGCGCGTCTAGATCTTTCGATGTCACGGCGACGACAGCTCGGAGCCGGTGGCACGATCGACCGGGCGGCCGACGAGCGCGGCGAAGTCGGCCTCGTTGCGTTCGGCGAGCCGGGTGTAGACCAGGCCGGCCCCGGCCAGGAACGGGAACGACACGACGCCCAGCAGCAGCCAGGGCAGCGGCATCCCGGCCACGGAGACGTGGGTGCCGGCGGGCCACAGGCTGAACAGCAGCGGCAGGCCGCCGAGCGCGACCGCGACGACCGCGGCCAGCCGCAGCGCGAGGCCGAGCTGCACCCGCATCAGTTCCCGCACCAGCGCGTCACCCATCGGGGTCTGCTCGACCAGCTCGTCGTGCGCCCCGGGGCGCGGCCGGACGCGGCGGTGCGCGGCGAGGTCGACCCGTACCCGATCACCCACGGCAGCCACGCTACAACCGCGATGTTTCGGATTCGCGCTGCGTCTGCGGGGTGTGCAGGGTCTCCGGCGCGTGCAGGCGCAGCAGCATCGCGCCGACCGCCCCGGGCACCCGCCGCCGGGTCGCCAGCGACACCGACACCATCACCGCGAACGCCAGCGGCACCGTCCACGCGGCGGGCTGCGCCAGCAGGTCCGCGGCCAGGCCCGGCGCGGGCGGCAGGAAGATCGTCCACAGTACGGCCACGACCGCGCTGCCGCCCCCGGCCAGGATGCCCGCGGCCGCACCCGCCGCGGTCAGCCCCCGCCACCAGATGCCCAGCACCAGCATCGGGCAGAAACTCGACGCGGCCACGGCGAACGCCAGCCCGACCACCTGCGACACGTTCAGCCCGTGCACGGCCAGCGCCAGGCCCATCGGCACCGCGCCCGCGAACAGCGCCGCCGCCCGGAACAGCGGCAGCGGCCCCCAGACGGCCAGCCGCCCCCGGCCGAGCACGTCGTTGGCGAGCACCCCGGCGACGCTGGTGAGCAGCCCGTTCGAGGTGGACAGGAACGCGGCGAACGCGCCCGCCGCGACCAGCGCGCCGAGCGCGTCGGCAGCCAGACCCGGCCCGAGCGCGGCCGCCGGAAGCAGCAGCACGACGGTGTCGTTGCGCCCGGTGGCCAGCTCGGGCGTGTAGACCCTGCCGAGCACCCCGTACACGGTCGGGAACAGGTAGAACAGCCCGACCAGGCCGAGCACGATCGTGGTGGTGCGCCGGGCGGAGCCGCCGTCGGGGTTGGTGTAGAACCGGGCCAGCACGTGCGGCAGCCCCATGGTGCCCAGGAACGTCGCCAGGATCAGCGAGTACGTGGCGACCATGCCGCCGGACGGGGCCAGCCACGCGTCGTCGACCGGGATCGCCGGCCGCCCGTCGTCGTTCCACCGGGCCAGCAGGAAGAACGCGGGCACCGCGATCGCGGTCAGCTTCAGCCAGTACTGGAACGCCTGCACATACGTCGCCGAGCGCATCCCGCCGAACGCCACGTTGCCGGTGACCACCGCGCCGACCAGCACCACCCCGACCCAGCTCGGCGCACCGGTCACGATCCGGAACGTGAGCCCCGCGCCCTGCAGCTGCGGCAGCAGGTAGAACCACCCGATGAACAGCACGAACGCCGTCGCCAGCCGCCGCAGCCGGGGCGAGGCCAGCCGCGCCTCGCAGAAGTCCGGCAGCGTGAACGCCCCCGACCGCCGCAGCGGCGCGGCCACGAACAGCAGCAGCGCCAGGTACCCGGCCGCGAACCCGACCGGATACCAGAGCATCTGCGCCCCGTACGCCAGGATCAGCCCGGCGACACCGAGGAAGCTCGCCGCCGACAGGTACTCCCCGCCGATCGCCGCCGCGTTCTGCGTAGGGCTCACCATGCGCGACGCCACGAGCAGATCCGACGTGCCCCGCACCAGCCGTATCCCCCACGCGCCGATGGCGACCGTCGCCACGGTGACGGTCGCGATCGCGAACAGCGCGTAGGCATTCACAGCCGCAGGATCGTACCCGAAGGAAGGGCACCTTCTTAACGCCATGAGTAGAGGAAGGGCACCTTCATAACCCTGGCGACGTGAAGTCGCAGGATGGCGACGGGGGGCGTTGGGGGAGGGTGGTCAGCGGTGGGTGGAGAGGCGCGCGCGTAGCCAGCGCAGTGAGGCGTCGCCCTGGGCGCGCTGGAACGCGCGCACCGTAGGCAGTCCGGGCGGCGCGGGACGGCGGCAGGCGTCGAGGAAGTAGCCGGTCATCCCGGCCAGCACACCGGTCACCTCGGCCGGGCGCGCGCCCAGCGGGGCGGTGTACGCGGCGACCAGCGCGTCCACATCGTGGCCACCGAACAGGTTCACGTTCACCATGATCATCATGCTGTCGAGCCAGGCCGGGCCGACACAGGCCCACGGCCAGTCGACCACGGTAACCGTGCCGTCCGGGCCGATCAGCAGGTTATCGGCGCGGATGTCGGTGTGCGCGACGGTGTCACCGTCCAGGGCCGCCACTCCCGCGGCCCCCAGCTCGACCAGCTCGGGCAGCCGCGCGGCCGCCCACGGGTCGAGGTCGTCCGGCGGATCGGCGGCCAGGCGCTCCCAACCGGACAGGTCCTCGCCGAGCGAGGCGGCCACCGTCGGCAGGTCCGGCATCGGACACGGCGTCAGGCCCACCGCGAGCGCGCCCAAGGTGGCGAGCACGGCGTCGAGTTCGGCGGCCGCCCACGGCGTCACCGGGTGCCTGCCCTCCACGTCCTGCAGCACGAGCGCGACCCAGTCGCCGTCGTCGACGCAGCCGAGCAGCCTCGGCGCCGGCACGTTCGGCGGCAGCGCCGCCGTGATCAGCGCCTCGCGGCGGTGCAACTCGACCGAGCGCTCGTTCTGCGCGGTGCTGACGGCCTTCACGAAGGCGCGACGGCCGCCCGCGGTGCGGACGCGGTCGGCGGTGCCCGGCGAGAAGCCGCCCTGCTGCGTCACCGCCGCCACGACCCGGTCGCCCAGGATCGCCTCCACTTGCGCCCGGACGTGCTCCGGCACGTCCGCCCACCCGATGCGTACCCCGCTTGCCACTGTCATCGGCAGATCGTCGCACCGACGTGAGCTGCGCCGCAGCCTGGTTTCGCGGGGATCGGCCGCTGCTGCCACAACGGCGTCGGGCTGCCCGGCGGTGCGCGATCACTCCCGCACGGCGGCGTCCTGCGCGGGGGCGGCGGTTTCCGGCTCGCCGGCGGGCAGTTCCAGCCAGTACGCGAGCTGGTACGTCTTCGTGTTGGCCCAGAACCGCAGTTCCTGACCGTGTCGGGCGAAGGCGAGCACCGCACCGCCCAGCAGGACGGCCACCGCGCCGCCGAGCCAATGGTGCGGCCCGGTCACGGCTTCGCCCAGGGCGACCAGCATGCCCAGGAAACTCGGCACCACCGCGCCGCGCAGCATCAGCCCGGTGGCGCGGAATCGGCCCACCTCCTGGGCGACCTCCCGGTCGCGCAACTCGACCCCGGCCAGCAGCAGGCTCGGATTCATCCGCGGCACCCGACGGTCGCCGACCTGCGCAGCGTCCGCCGCGACGGCCGCCCAGGCGTCCATGCCGTCCTTCCGCTTGGTGTACGCCTTGTCCACCAGGATGCCCACCGTGTAGGTCAGATAGCCGAGCAGGTAACTCGCCACCGCCAGCGCCACGGCCAGCAGCAGCCCCGGCACGGCGGCCAGATCCGTGGGCTGGACGAGATCGAGCCGCAGGGCCAGGTACAGGAACACCCCCAACTGCATCGCGCCCGGAACCGCATACGTGAACAACTCGAAGATGCCGAGGGTGAAGGTCATCCCGACATTCTCGGCATCGACGGTGTTGATCGGAACCGGGCGTGTTCAGGGCACCACGGCGGCAGCGGGGTGGAGCACAGGGGCGGGGCGTGGCACGATCGCTGCCATGTACCCAGCGCTGGGCGCCGCCGCCGTGGCGGCCGTCATCGCCGCGACCGCGGTGGTGATGATGCGCGGGCGGCGCAGGGTCGTCACCCCGGAGGAGCGCGCCACGTACCAGGTGCTGCACCTGGCGACGCTGGCCAGCGAACCCCTGCGGCAGGGCCTGCGCGACGAGACGGCGGCCGCCGCGCTGCGGCACCTGCGCACCCTGGTCGGCGCGGCCGGGCTGGCCCTGGCCGACGGCAGCGGTTTCCTGGCCCACGACGGCGCTGGCGGCCACCACCGCGAGGCGCTGCTGGCCGCGGCGCAGCGGGCCCTGTCCAGCGGGCGGCCGGTACTGCTGCGGCCGCAGGAGCTGACGTGCGTGCGCCTGGACTGCCCGGTGCGCGGTGCGGTCGCCGCCCCGGTCTCCAAACCCGACGGGGGTACGGGTGCGGCGCTGATCGCCGTCACCGAGGCGCGGCCCACGCCCGGCCTGGTCCGCGTGGTCCTCGAAACCGCGCACTGGGCCGGGCTGCAACTGGAACTGGCCGAACTGCAGGAGGAGCGGGCCCGGTCCGCCCGCGCCGAGGTGCGGGCGCTGCGCGCGCAGATCAGCCCGCACTTCGTCTACAACGCCCTGACCGCGATCGCGTCGTTCGTCCGCACCGACCCCGAGCGCGCCCGCGAGCTGATCCTGGAGTTCGCCGAGTTCACCCGGTACTCCTTCCGCGCGCACGGCGAGTTCACCACCCTGGCCGAGGAACTGCGCTCGATCGACCGCTACCTGACCATCGAACGGGCCCGCTTCGGCGAGCGCCTCCAGGTGCGGCTGCGGGTCGCGCCCGAGGTGCTGCCGGTGGAGGTGCCGTTCCTGTGCCTGCAGCCGCTGGTGGAGAACGCGGTCCGGCACGGGCTGCACCCCAAGCCCGGGGTGGGCACGATCCGGATCATCGCCGCCGACGCGGGCGCGGACTGCGAGATCATCGTGGAGGACGACGGCGTGGGCATGGACCCGGCGGTGCTGCTCGACGGCGACGGCACCGCCGACGGCGACGGCGGCCAGCACGTCGGCCTGGGCAACGTCGACGACCGGCTGCGCGCGGTGTTCGGCGACGCGTACGGCCTGGTCGTCGAGACCGCCCCGCAGGCCGGCACCCGGGTCAGCCTGCGCATCCCCAAGTTCCGCGGCGGCGCTGTGATGAGCGAGCCGGCCACGGGCGGCCGTCCCGCTGCCGGGCGCGACGGGAGGCGGGCATGACCGGCCGGCCCGCGACGCCGCCGCGCCTGCGGGTGCTGGCCGTCGACGACGAGCCCCCGGCCCTCGACGAGCTGCTCTACCTGCTGCGCAACGACCCCCGCGTCGAGTACGTGCACAGCGCCGCCGACGCCGCCGAAGCCCTGCGGGTGCTGCACGAGAACGACGTCGACGTGGCGTTCCTGGACATCCGTATGCCCGGCCTGGACGGCATGGACCTGGCCCGGGTCCTGCAGCGCTTCGCCCGCTCCCCCGCCGTCGTCTTCGTCACCGCGTACGACGACCGGGCCGCCGACGCCTTCGACCTGGGCGTGGTCGACTACGTGCGCAAGCCGGTGCGCGCCGAGCGCATCGCCGAATCGCTGCGCCGGGTGCTGTCCGAGCGCGCCGCCGTCGAGGACCGGCCCGCGGCGCCACCCGAGGCCGCCCCCGCGGGCGGGGACCCGATGATCCCGGTCGAGCTCGGCGGCGTGGTGCGCTTGCTGCCCCGCTCGTCGGTGTGCTGGGTGGAGGCGCAGGGCGACTACGCCCGCCTGCACACCACCGACGGCTCGCATCTGGTGCGCGTGTCGCTGACCCAGTTGGAGGAGCGCTGGACCGACGCCGGTTTCCTGCGCATCCACCGCTCCTACCTGGTACGCCTGGACCTGGTCACCGAACTGCGCCTGACCGGTTCCGGCTACGTCGTCTCCGTAGGTGGACACCAATTGCCGGTGGCCCGCCGCCACACCCGTGTGCTCAAGGACCGCCTCATCCGCCCGGCCAAGCAGCACTGGGGCTGACGGCTCGGTTCACATCGCCGAGGTGCGTCAGTCCATTCGGATGATCGGTTTCTGGATCACCGGCGGCATCGCCGGAGCGCCAATCGTCCGTATTGTTGCCCCGATGGGCGAGGCCGGAAATGGCGAAGCCCACACCCGCTGGATCAACGCGTGGGCCACCCGGCGATCGACCTTGAATGGGGATGCGAAAGAGATGGCAATGGATCCTCGCGAATTCGGTCTCGGACGTCTGAAGGACGCGGCCGGCGCGGCCGGCCGTAAGCTGGCCGACAGCACGAGTGCCGCACGGCAGCGTGTCGCCGAGGTCGCCGGCGACGCCCAGGAAAAGGCGAAGCAGTCCGCCGAGCAGGTGAAGTCCAAGGTCGTGGACGTCAAGGACAGCCTGGCCGCGCGTGCCGCACGCCGCGACACCGCCGCCGACCTGTCCGCGCTCAGCGTCGAGGCGAAACTGCTCTATTGCCGGATATTGGTGAGCCTGGCGATGGTCGACAACTCGCTCGATCCACGGGAGATCGCCAATCTGTATCTGTTCGCATCGACGATCGGCCTGGACGGCGAAGCTCGAACGGGGTTGCGCGCCGAAATCACCGGAGCGCAACGCGACGCGGCTAGCAACGCGGAAGTCCGCGACACCGCGGTGGAGCTGACCCGGCAATTGCGCGACCTGCTCGACGAGGATCAGCGTGAGCCCGTCTTCACCTTGCTGGTGCGCGATCTGGTACGGATCTCGCGTGCCGACAGGCACGCCGCCGACGTCGAGCGCGAGCGCATCGCGCAGGTCGCGGCGCTCGTGTTCCCGGAGTCGGCGGACAAGGTCGTGCAGGCGACCGAACGGCTGGTGAGCACGGAGGAGGAGTTCGCCTCCGGTAAGATCACGACCAGCCAACTGGAGACCACCACCAAGGACATCGCCGCCAAGGCGGCCGCGTTCGGCGCCCCGATCACCGCGATCAGCCTCGCCGGCAGCGTCTCCGGTCTCAGCGGGGCGGGGATCACCTCGGGCCTGGCGGCCCTGGGATTCGGCGGCCTGCTGGGCCTGAGCGCGATGGCCACCGGGATCGGCACGGTGGTGATCCTCGGGGTCGCGGTGCACCAGGGCACGCGTTACGTGCTGTCCGTCAACGAACGTGAGCGCGAGAAGCGGCGCGAGCATCTGATCCAGCAGGTCATCAAGAACCACCAGCAGGCGATGGCCGAGCTGACCGACGACATCGCGGGGCTCGCGCACCGGATGGAGGTGTCCCTCGCCCAGACCACGCGGAACGAGGAGCGGCTCCTCGTGCTCCGGGCCGAGCTGGCCGCCTTCCAGCTGGCCCTGACGAATCTGCAGACCAGCCAGGAGGCATTCGAGCGGCGGGAGCCGCTGCGTGTCGAGTGACCAGCTGTCGGCGGCCGGCGCGGTCGTGGCATACCAGGACGTCACGCTGACCGAGCTGCGCAGCCTGTTCGACCAGGTGCACTTCGACCTCAGGGACGTCCTCGAACGCGAACGCCGCGTCAGCGAATCCCTCGACTCCGTCGAATCCGAGTTCAACGTGGTACGCGCCCGCCTTCAGGCGATGGGCATCGTCGTCCCGGCCCAGCCGAGCCCCGTGACACCCGTGGTTGTCGAAGCGCCGAGCCGACCCCGTTACAACGTGCCGATCGTCCCCGTCGGCGGTGACTACGGCGAACTGGTGAACCTTTCCCAGGCCCGGTTGGATTCGCTGGGTATCGATCTGACCCGAGACCCGCTCCAGCAGGTCCTACCCTCCAGCGAGCTGGCACGCAGCCTGCGTAGCTACGCCGAGCAACACGGCGACATCAGCTGGGACGAGGCCGACTGGGCAGTCGTCCTGACCGCGGGCCTCCTGGCGACACTCCTCGACATTGTCCTCGTCCGCATCCCCACCAAGGGCATGAAGCTCGATGATGACGGATCGCCCCTCACCAAGTGGCTCAAGGAGAAAGACCGGGCGAAGAACATCCAGGACCGCTACCTCAAGCGGTTCGAGAAGGCCAAGGTGCCCTACGACGACCCCACTTCGTATGCGACCAGAGATCCGGTCACCGGCATAGAGCGGGTCAGCGGCATGACGCCCAGCACCCATCGGCTCCGGAGCCCCGGCCACGATCCGGTGCTGGGTTTCATCTTCGGGGTGGCGGACATCATGCGTGGCACCGGCACTTATGTCGAGGCTGGAGGACTGATCCAGATCCCCACCGGTGCCGACCACGTCGGCCTGATCACCGCTTTCCTCACGCAGGTGCGCCATCTGCTCTCGGACGTCTACACCCCTGCGGGTCTGCCGCCCCCGCTCTTCAGCCTGCTCCAGCTCGGTCCGGTTGCTTCCCCCTTCTCGCTGGGCCGCTCCAAGGAGAAGGCGACCTGGGCCGAAGTCGCCGCCGACATGTACAAGAACGGCTACGACCTACGGCATTTCTTCACCATGGGCATCACTCCGGGCGTCGTGTCCGCGGTCATTCGCGGATACTGGCTGCTCAGGAGTTACGCCACCGGCGGCACCGCGGCGCAGCGGAAGCTGGAGCACGCCAAGCTCACGTCGATGCTGCTGCTCGGGCACACGATCGCCACGTCGGGAACGCTGTTCAAGACCGGGGTGGTGTTCGGCATGAACCCGGCGGCCCTCAACTACAACCAGATCCTTGCCATGGGACCTGCCACCATGGCCTGGTTCAAGGAAGCCGTCGCCCGCGACCACCGGATCACTCAGGCCCTGGACAAGGAGTGGGAGCTGCTTTTCGCCGAATCCGCCGAAGGACGGTGACGCTGACCTCCCCGCGCATCGGCGGGACTCGCTGCGGTCCATCGACCGAGTCACGGCTGTCCCGCGGGAAAGCTCGGGTGGAGCGCGGTGCCGCCGCGTTGTAGGGTGCCACCCATGAGCGGGGAGGTACGGGCCGATCCTGTCGAGCTGGCGCGGGTCGCGCAGTCCTGTCTGGACGGCTCGCAGGATCTCGCGGCGGCGCTGCGCGCCGTCCGGGCCGACGCGGTGCTGTCCACGTCCGACTTCGGCAACGTGTCGAACGCGGGCAAGCAGAGCGAGGCCTACCACGGCGTCGAGGGCAGCGCGGGCACGGCGACGGAGCGGCTGGTCACGGTGCTCGAGGTGGACAACGAGAGCCTGCTCCGGGTGGCCTTCGCCTACCAGCAGGCGGACGAGGAAGCCGAGCGCAAGCTGCGGCAGAAGCACCGCAACATTCCGATCTGACCAGGGGGAGGTCGCCGATGGGGATTCCACCGGAGGACCAGGAGCACTTCCCGCCGATCACGGCGGCCGAATCGACCTGGCAGCTGCACGCCAACCCGGGGCGGATCGACAGCGCCGCGTCGGCGTGGCGGCGGTTCGCCAAGTCGGCCACGGCTCTCGGCGACGACATCGACGCCGATGCCAAGAAGCTGGTCGGCTCCCAGTGGTCGGGCCCGGCCCGCGACAGCTACGTCAACCACAAGACGAAGCTGACGGCCGGCGTGGACGCGCTGCAGACGAACGCGGACAAGCTGGCCGGCCAGCTTGAGGGCGTCGCCGATCTGCTGCAGCGCTACCAGGGACTGCTCGACGCCGAGTACGCCAAGGTGAAGTTCCGCGACGTCGGCGGCACGTTCTACCCGCGCAGCGAGGAAGAGCAGAAGCTGATCAGCGGCGCCGTGGCCGAGGCCGCCACGCTGCGCAAGGAGCTGGAGCAGGCGCTCGGCCAGAACCTCAGCGGCTTCGACAAGTCCGGCTGGGACGCCGTCGCCGCCGACTGGGGCGCGATCGCCACCGGCTCCACCGACCCGTTCACGCTGCCCGCGGAGGCGACCGACGGCGTTTCGGTGATCATGGTGGACGGCCGGGCGGTCGTGAACACCGGAACCGGAGACGACGACGTCAAGGTCAGGATCGATCCTAAGACCGGCGACGTCATCGTCTCGGTCAACGGCGCGGACTACTGGTACCCGCCGGGCACCCCGGTCACCATCCGCGGCGGTGAGGGCAACGACACCATCGAGGTCCCGAAGGGCTCCAACATCAGCGTCACGCTGCTCGGCGGCGCGGGCGACGACACCATCCGCGGCGGTGACGGCGCCGAGCAGATCTTCGGCGGGCGCGGGACGGACGACCTCTACGGCGGCCGCAACGACGACTACGTCTCCGGCGGCGCCGGCATCGACTACATCGACGGCCAGGACGGCGACGACGTGCTGTCCGGCGGCGCGGGCCAGGACACGCTGTACGGCCTGGGCGGTGACGACCAGCTGTCCGGCGGCGAGGACGACGACTACCTCGAAGGCGCGAAGGGTAACGACTCGCTGCACGGCGGCGCGGGCAACGATGTCGTGTCCGGTGGCCACGGCGACGACAAGCTCGCCGGAGGCACCGGCGACGACGTCTACTACGGCGGGCACGGCAAGGACAGCATCACCGCGGGCGGCGGCCGGGACACCGCGTACCGGCAGGACGAGGACACCGTCGACGGCGTGGCCTCCGACGTCAAGGTGGAGATCAGCGACAAGGCGCAGTTCATCAAGATCGAGGGCTCCGACGAGTTCAAGGAGCGGGTGCTCGCCGACCTCGACATGTACCGCGCCTCGCCGACCGGCCAGCAGATGCTGGACAACCTCCAGGACAAGCGCGACCCGAACTTCTGGCTCGGCGAGAACACGCTGACCATCAAGGAGCTCGACGACGAGAACGGCTACGCCAGCAAGGGCCACAAGCTCGCCAACTCCGACTCGGTCATCCAGTACAACCCCGCCTTCACCTTCGACGCCGAGCGCGGCCGGCCGTCGGTGGTGCTCTACCACGAGCTCGGGCACGTGTACGACTACTGGAACGACACCTTCGAATCCGACCTGATCGCGGGCGGGCCCGACGACGGCATCAAGAAGGGCGAGCGGCAGGCGACGGGGCTGCCCTTCGACCACGACGACGACTCGTCGACGCCGGACCAGCTCGACCCCGACCACCCGATCCAGTACACCGAGAACGGGCTGCGCCGGGAGATGGGCATGCGCGAGCGGGACACCTACGCCACCTACTCCGGGGACGGCTGGTGACCGGTCTCCGCAGCGTCGCCGGGCTGCTGCTCGTCACCGCAGCGCTGGCCGCCTGCTCGGGCGACCCCGACCTGGATCTGACGGTGCGGACCTCGGTCGCCGGCGGCGACATCGCGGTCGAGTACACGCTGGCCAACCGGTCCGCAACGCCGATGGTGGTCTACGACGGGGGTTGGACCGATCCGGAGCGGCCCGGCTGGTCGCGCGGGCCGGTGGAGGTCAGCGTCCGCGAGGACGGGGTGATCGAGCTGTCGAAGCGCATCATCCACCCCTGCCAGACCCCGGACACCAGCGACTGCGGTGGCGTACGCGTGCCCACCGTGCGGATCCGCGGCTCCGTGCTCGAACCGGGTGCTCGCAGGTCGGACAGTTTGCGGGTGCCGCTCCAGGTGGAGCCCGATCATCCTGCGTCCGCCCAGCGCACGCCGATCCCGCTGAGCGGCCGGACCGTGGTCTTCTGCGTCGGGTTCACCGAGGTGACCGGCGACGACCCGCCCGCGGCCGGCGGGCTCTACCCGCCCGCCAGCCCGCAGACCGTCGTCTGCGGCGAACCGTTGCAGGTGCCGTGAGACGGCGGTGACGCGCCGGGCGGCACATCACCGCTGACGGGCCGGGACCGGTGGCCGTGCTGTGGCGTGGCTGGACGGGGGCTGGCACACTCGCGGCGTGCGCCGCATCCACCTGTTCTTCGCCGCCGCCGTCGCGCTGGACCTCACCGCGGTGGTGCTGATCCTGATCGCTTTCGCCGATTACGCCGGCACGTCCATCCCGCCGCAGGACCCGACGCCGGCCGTGGCCGCGGCGCAAGCGGCCGCCGTCGAGCAGACGTCCGCGCGTCTGCTCCAAGCCGTCGTCGCCAGCGCGGTGCTCGGCGCCGTCGCGACGTTGTTCATCGTGCTGGGGACGCGGGCGCGGCGGCGCGAGCGCGCGGCGGCGGCCGAGAGCGTGGGGACCGTGCTGCAGCGTCAGTGAGCCGCTCTGATCCACTCCGCCCCGGCAGACCCGTGACGCCGCCTCGGCGGCCTTGCCGAGGCGGCGTCGGCCGGGTGTCAGCCGGTCGAGGTCATGCGCGCTTGGTGAACGTGGAGCGCGCCCACAGGTAGCCGACGAGCGCGATCGCCACGCACCAGGCGACGGCCACGGCCGCGTCGGTGGTGTCGGGTGCGCTGTTCAGCAGTCCGCGCATGGTCTCGATGATCGGGGTGAAGGGCTGGTATTCGGCGAACTGCCGCAGACCGGGGCCCATCTTCTCGGCCGGGACGATCGCGCTGCTGAAGAACGGCAGCATGACCAGCGGCACGGCGGCCATGCCCGCGGTCTCCGGCGACTTCGCCGACAGCCCCAGCGCGACGGTGAACCAGCCCGCCGCGAACGCGAGCAGCACGGCGACCCCGGCCACGCCGAGCCAGTCCAGCGGGCTCGCCGCCGGGCTGAAGCCGAGCAGGAACGCGACCCCGACCAGGGCCGCGATGGCGATCAGGTTGGTCAGCACGCTGGCCACGACGTGGCCGGTCAGCACCGCGCCGCGGGACACGTCCATGACCTTGAACCGGTTGATGATGCCCTTGGTCATGTCCGAGTTCACCGACGTCGCGGTGCCGCCCAGCCCGTAGCAGACGGCCAGCAGGATCAGTCCCGGTGTCGCGTAGTCGATGTAGTCGACCCCGACGTCGAAAGCGTCGCCGAACATGTACACGAACATCAGCATGATGATGATCGGCATCAGCACGGCGTTGAACACCGACGTCGGGTTCCTGGTGATGTGCTTGAAGTTGCGGCGCAGCATGACCAGCGATTGCGGTTTGGCGCTCATTTCGCGGCCACCTCCGTGGTGTGGCCCGTCAGGGCGAGGAAGACATCGTCGAGGTCCGGGGTGTGCACGGTGCACTCCTCGGCGCTGAGGCAGTGGTCGTCGAGGCGGTCCAGCAGGACTCGCAGCGACTTGGTGCCGCCGTCGCCGGGCACCCGCAGGGTCAGTGCCTCGGGGTCGGCGGTCGCGTCGGGGAAGGCCCGCGCGGCGGCGTCGAGTTCGGTGGCGGTGGTGAACCGCAGCCGGATGTGGGTGCCGGGGATCTGGCGCTTGAGCTCGTCGGGCGTGCCCTGGGCGACCAGGCGGCCCTGGTCGAGCACCGCGACGCGGTCGGCGAGCTGGTCGGCCTCCTCCAGGTACTGCGTGGTGAGGAAGACAGTGACGCCGTCGGCGACCAGGTCCCGCACGATCGACCACATCGTGCGGCGGCTGCGCGGGTCCAGGCCGGTGGTCGGCTCGTCGAGGAAGATGATGCTCGGGTTGCCGACCAGGGTCATCGCCAGGTCGAGCTTGCGGCGCATACCGCCGGAGTAGGTCGCGGCGGGCTTGTCCGCCGACTCCGCCAGCTCGAACCGCTCCAGCAGCTCCGCGACGATCCGCTCGCCGTCGCCGTTGACCGCACGGTGGAGGTCCGCCATGAGCCGCAGGTTCTCCTGCCCGGTGAGCAGTTCGTCCACGGCGGCGAACTGGCCGGTGACGCCGATCGCGGCGCGCACCGCCTTGGCCTCGGTGGCGATGTCGTGGCCGGCAACGCGGACCGTGCCGCCGTCGGCCCGCATCAGCGTGGTCAGCACGTTGACCGTGGTGGTCTTGCCGGCCCCGTTCGGGCCGAGCAGGGAGAACACCGTGCCCGCGGCGACCTCGAAGCCGATGCCGTCGAGCACGACCTTGTCCTGGTACGCCTTCCGCAGTCCCGAAGCCTCGATCGCCGGGGTGGTCATGCGGTCACCTCCGATGCGGCCGGAGCGGCGTCGAGCGCTGCGATGATCTTGTTGGTCATGTCGGACACGGTGGGGCTGGGCTCACCACGCCGGACGGCCGCTTCGAGGGCGACGACGACCGTCCGGCGGAAGTTGCCGGCCTCGGCGGGAGCCTGCTTCTCCAGCAGCCGAATCGCCTCCGTCAGCGCGGGCAGCACCCGGTCGGCGATCTCGGCCACCGACTTGCCGCCCAGGTCGACGGCGCCGGACTTCTCGGCGAGCACGTGCCCGATCGGGCCGGTGGCCGAGGACAGGGCGATGGACCCGTCGGTGGCGATCCGGTGGGGCGAGCCGCCGGCGGCCCCGGCTGCCGACAGCAGCGCGACGGCACCGTACGCGGCGGTCCGCAACGTGAGTTTGTCCTGGTCAGAGAAAGTGACGGACATGAGGGGTGAACTCCTTGGACATAGGTGGGAGCAGGACTGAGCGCAACAGTTCGTGGGGGGTCGCTTCCCTGGCGAGCGGGTCCTGTCTGGAGGACCCCTGGCCCCGGCTGGACCGCTGCGGGCTCGCCGACCTACCTGACTTTTCATGACAAACCTTCCTGTAGTGGCACGGGTTGGCTCCGGGTGCCGCCTGGTCCATGGGTCGGGTCGGGGTTACGGCAATGCGAGTTCGTAGAGCCGCGTTCGCCGAAGGTGACGGAAGCCGAGGTGGCGGTGTAAGGCGAGCAGGCCGGGGTCGTCCTCGCCCGTACGCGCCTCGATCTCGTCGACGTGTGGGTGGATCTCGCGCAGTCGCTGGATCAGGGCCGCGTTGACCCACAGGCCCAGTCCCTGCCCGCGATGGCCGGCGAGCACGGACGGTCCGTACTGCCGGGCACGGCGCTGCGGCAGCCCGCCCACGGCCGCCACGGCGTACGCCACCAGGCCGCCGTCCGCCTCGGCGGCGCTCAGCACCGCGTTGCCGGGGCGGCTCGGGTGTCGCAGCAGCTCCTCGACCCGAGTCGCGTCGGACAGCTCGCCGGTCCAGTGGCTCAGCCGGTATCCGGCGTGTTCGACGTCGACCAGCTCACCCAGCCAGGCACGGTGCACGTCGCAGTAGGTGAGCAGGTCATGCCGCCTGGATCCGGTGCGCCGGAAGCCATGCCGGGCACAGAACGCCTCCCCGGCAGAACCCTTCTCGACCTCGGCGACCAGGCGCTGCCGCGCGGCTTGCGCGCCGACGGCGGCCAGCAGCCGCGAGCCGATCCCGCGCCGCCGCCACTGCGGTTCCACGTACAGGCTCAGCTCGACGGCGTCCGGCTGCGCGGTTGCCGCCGACGGCAGCAGGCCGTGCTCGAACGGGATGATCGGACGCAGGCAGGCCACCCCGGCCACCAGGCCGGGTGGTGCCACCGCCTGCCACCCTGCGATCCCAGGATGGTCCGGCACCGTCACGATGTCGATCAAGCGCTCGCTCATGGCACCACGATCACCCGGCCACCCGTTGCCGAACAACGTGGAAGAACGCACCGCCGCATAAGCCACCGGTTATCGTTCGACGGCAAGCGCCCCCGCGGTCGGCGCGGATCATGCCCGTGCGACGAGCCCTGGCTGCGGCCGTAGACTGCCGGATTCGGAAGGCCGGTCACCGGCGGGAGGGAGAGCCTGGTGGAGCTGCGCGATATCGAGATCTTCCTGGCGCTGGCCGAGGAACTCCACTTCGGGCGTACGGCCGAACGCCTGCACGTGTCCCAGGCGCGGGTGAGCCAGTCGATCAAACAGCAGGAGCGCCGGATCGGGGGCGCCCTGTTCGAGCGGACCAGCCGCAGCGTCCGGCTCACCCCGCTCGGTGAGCGGCTGCGCGACCGGCTCCGCACCGGCTACGCCGAGATCATGTCGGGCATCGACGAGGCCGCCGCCGTAGCGCGCGGGCATACCGGTGTGCTGACGGTCGGCACGATGGCCACCCACTACCAGTCGATCACCGCCGTACTCGACCTGTTCCGGCAGCGGCATCCGCAATGCGAACTGCGCCTGCGCGAGATCCTGCCCACCGACCCGCTCACCGCGCTGCGGGCGGGCCAGGTCGACATCGGCATGCTCTGGCTGCCCATCCGCGAGCCCGACCTGGTCGTCGGCCCGGTGCTGCACACCGAGAAGCTGGTGCTGGCCGTCGCCGCCGGCCATCGGCTGGCCGAGCGGGACAGCGTCGAGATGGAGGACCTCGGCGATCATCCGGTGGTGGTTCCGGACGGCCCCATCCCCGGTTACGTGTGGGAAGCGCACACCCCGGCCGTGACACCGGCCGGCCGGCCCGTCCCGCGCGGATTGCTGGTGGCCACCCTGGAGGAGGCCTTCAGGGCGATCGCCGCCGGCGGCGTCGTGTCCCCGATCGGGTCGGACGTGGCCGCCACCCGGCAGCGAGGTGACATCGCCTTCCTGCCCATCACCGACGGACCGGTGCTGCGGTACGCCCCGGTGTGGCGCAGTGACGGGGAGACTCCCCTGGTCCGCGCCTTCGTCCAGCTGGCTCGGACCCACCGGCTCTGACGGGCGGCGCCCGATCACCCGCCGCGAGTGGGAGCGCTGCCGTTCGGCGCGCGGGCATGCGCCGCTGGGCGCGTACTGGCGACCGCTCGGCGCGTACGCCGCGCATGTCCGCTTCGGCTGGTTCACAGATCGACATGCCGGTCCCTAGCCTGCGGGCAACCGCACTGTGACCCGTCGCACACACCGGCGACGTGCCACGTTGCTCCCTCTCCCCACCGAGGCTGGTGATTCATGAGCACCGACGCTCCGGACCGCTACGAGCGCATCGCGGACAACCCCGAGTTCGCGGGGCTGCGCCGCGCGCTGCGGCGATTCGTGTTCCCCATGACGATCGCGTTCTTCAGCTGGTACGCCCTGTACGTGATCCTGTCGGCGTACGCGCGCGACTTCATGGGAACGGTCCTGTTCGGCAACATCAACGTGGCGCTGGTCTTCGGGCTGCTGCAGTTCGTGACCACGTTCCTGATCGCCTGGCTGTACGCCCGCTACGCCGACCGCAAGCTCGACCCGGTCGCCGAGGACCTCAACGCCCGCATCCAGGCCGGCGAGTTCGACGCCGACGAGCAGCCGAAGGAGGTCGTGGCATGAGCGAGCGCAGCGAGCGAATCATGTCGTCGGCCACTCGTGCCGCCGACGAGCGAAGCGAGGAGAAGGCATGAGCGCCCGTACCCTGACCATCGTCCTGTTCGTGGTCTTCGTGCTGTTCACGCTGGCGATCACGATCTGGGCCAGCCGGCAGACGAAGACCGCGACGGACTTCTACGCCGGCGGCCGGTCGTTCTCCGGCTTCTCCAACGGCATGGCGATCGGCGGCGACTACATGTCGGCGGCGAGCTTCCTCGGCATCGCCGGCATCATCGCGCTGTCGGGCTACGACGGCTTCCTGTACTCGATCGGCTTCCTGGTCGCCTGGCTGGTGGCCCTGTTGCTGGTCGCGGAGCTGCTGCGCAACTCGGGCAAGTACACGATGGCCGACGTGCTGGCGTTCCGGATGCGCCAGACGCCGGTACGCGTGGCCGCGTCGATCTCCACCATCGTGGTGTCGATCTTCTACCTGCTGGCCCAGATGGTCGGCGCGGGCGCGCTGGTGGCGCTGCTGCTGGGCATCAAGCCCGGGGCGCACTTCCTGGGCATGGACGCCGACACCGCCAAGATCGCCACGATCATCTTCATCGGCATCCTGATGATCGTGTACGTGACCGTCGGCGGCATGAAGGGCACCACGTACGTCCAGATCGTCAAGGCCTTCCTGCTGATGGTCGGCGCCGCGGTGATGACCCTGCTGGTGCTGGCGGCGTTCAAGTTCAACCTGTCCGGCCTGCTCGGCGAGGCCGCGGCGAAGTCCGGCAAGGGCGCGGCGTTCCTCGAACCCGGCCTGCGCTACGGCAAGGAGGTGGCCGGGGACGCGGCGCAGACCTTCTACAACAAGATGGACCTGCTGTCGCTGGGCATCGCCCTGGTGCTGGGCACCGCCGGCCTGCCGCACATCCTGATCCGCTTCTACACCGTGCCCAACTCCAAGGCCGCCCGCAAGAGCGTGCTGTGGGCGATCGGCATCATCGGCACGTTCTACCTGATGACGCTGGCGCTGGGCTTCGGCGCGGCGGCGCTGGTCGGCAGCGAGGCGATCACCGCCCAGGACAAGGGCGGCAACACCGCCGCCCCGCAGCTGGCCCAGGTGCTCGGCGAGAAGTTCCTCGGCGGGGCCACCGGCGGCGCGGCGATGCTGGCGATCATCGCGGCGGTCGCGTTCGCCACGATCCTGGCGGTGGTCGCCGGTCTCACCCTGGCCTCGTCCAGTTCGCTGGCGCACGACATCTACGCCAGCGTCATCCGCAAGGGCCAGGTCAGTGAGGGCAGCGAGGTGCGGGTGGCCCGGATCTCGGCGTTCGCGATCGGCGCGGTCGCGATCGTGCTGGCCATCTTCGCGCAGAGCCTCAACGTGGCGTTCCTCGTCGCGCTGGCGTTCGCCGTGGCGGCCTCGGGCAACCTGCCCGCGATCCTGTACTCGCTGTTCTGGAAGAGGTTCACCACCGCCGGCGCCACGGCGGCGATCTACGGCGGCCTGATCACCGCCGTGGTGCTGGTGTTCTTCTCCCCGGTGGTGTCCGGCAGCCCGACCGCGATGTTCCCGAACTCGGACTGGCACTGGTTCCCGCTGTCGAACCCGGGCATCATCTCGATCCCGGTCGGTTTCCTCTGCGGCTGGCTGGGCACGATCCTGTCCCGCGAGCCCGCGGACCCGAAGAAGTACGCCGAGCTGGAGGTGCGGTCGCTGACGGGTGTCGGCGCGCACTGACGCAAGCACAGGAGAAGGGGCGCCCCGGCCGGGGGGCCCCGTCTCCTGTGTTCAGCCCCCCGTCGGCGGGGCGGCCGTGTTGGGGGAGTTGGTATGGGCCAGCTTCTCGTTCGACAGGTGCTGGGCCAGGTCCGCCTCGCTGATCATGCCGATGATCTGGTGGTCCTCGATCACCGGCACCCGGCGGATCTTGTGCTGCTCCATGGTCTTGAGCACCTCGTCCTCGTCGGCCTTCGCGTCGACCCAGATCGGCGTGCCCTTGGCCATCTCCATGCAGGTCGTGGTGTTCGGGTCGCCGCCCGCCGCGATGCACTTGATGACGATGTCGCGGTCGGTGATGATGCCCCGCAGCTTGTCGTCGCTGCCGCAGATCGGCAGCGAGCCGACGCCCATGTCGCGCATCAGCTGCGCGGCGCGGGCCAGTGTCTCGTTCTCGGGCACGCACTGCGCGCCCAGGTGCATGATCTGCTTGGCCGTAGTCATGATCAACCCCCCTGTAGCCAGTCCCCTGGGGTCATCGTGCGCCTCCGGCCACCGGCCGCGCGCCCTAATCGATGGACATGATCGCCGGATGGCGGGCGTCGTCGACCTTCACCACCAGGTCGGCGAACGTCTGCGGGGCCACCTCGTCCGCGTAGCGCGCGTACGCGGGCAGCACCCACGCCTCCTCCGGCGGGGTGTGCCGGGCCAGCGCCGCCGGTGACATCACCAGGTGCACGGCCAGCTCGAACGGCAGCCCCGAGCCGAGCAGCAGGTCTCCGCTGACCAGCAGCACCGCGCCGGGCGGCAGGGTCAGGTAGGCGGCCCGGGTGGCCCGGTCGCGCACCGGGTCCCGCAACGTCGGCAGCACCCGGCCGGTGCCGCCCGGCCCGAGCGGGTCGAGCACCTCCCGGCGCAGCCCGGCCTCGTCGGCCCAGCCCTCGTAGTACGCGTCGGGGTTGGTGCGGCCGAACTCCCACCGCACCGACTTCGGGCGCAGAAAGTCGGCGGTGCGCACGTGCAGCACCTCGTGGCCGAGTTCGCGCAGCGGGTCCACCAGCGCCTGCGCGAGCCGGTCCGGCCCGGCGGCGGGCGCGCCGTCCAACGCCACCCGGGTCCACCCGTCCGGGTCGGCGACCTTGCCGATCCGCTCGACCAGCTCGCTCACCAGTCCCTCGGGCGTCACCGGCCGCACTCGCATCCACCCACCCTACCGACGGCCGCCGTGGTCGCGGCCACGCGTGCGACGATCATCGGCATGGAGAGCCCGCGCGAGGTCGTCACCGTGTACGCCGGCGAGCAGCCCCCGGACTCCTGGGACGCGGCCCTGTTCCTGGCCGGGCCGACGCCCCGTACGCCCGACGTCTTGTCCTGGCGGCCGCAGGCCCTGGACCTGCTCGCACAGCTCTGGACCGGACCGGGCCGGCTGGTGGTGTTCGTGCCCGAGCGGCCCGAGGGCGGCATGCCGCACGGCTGGCTGCGCCAGGTCCAGTGGGAGGACACCTGCCTGCACCTGTCGGACGCGGTCGTCTTCTGGGTGCCGCGCGACCTGGCCACCCTGCCCGGGTTCACCACCAACGTCGAGTGGGGGCGCTGGGAGTCCAGCGGCCGGGTGGTGCTCGGCGCGCCGCCGGACGCCCCGGGGCTGCGCTACCTGTCCCACTACGCGCAGCTGCACGGCGCGCCGGTCGCCGACACCCTCGACGACACCCTGTCCGCGGCGCTGGCGCTGCTCGGCGGCGGGTCCCACCGGGCGGGCGCGCACCGCGAGCTGCCTCTGGCGCTGTGGCACGTCGAAGGCGTGCGGACGTGGCTGGCCGGGCAGGAGGCGGCCGGCAACCGGCTGCGCTCGGCGCGGGTCGCCTGGACCTGGCCCGGCCCCGACGGGCGGGCGTTCTGGTGGGCCGCGCACGTCGGCGTGGAGGTCGCCGCCGAGGGCCGGGTCAAGGACAACGAGGTCGTCATCGGCCGCCCGGACGTCAGCGCGGTGGTGGCCTACCTGCCCGGCGGCAGCCTGCCCGAGACCCGGATCGTGCTGGTGCGCGAGTTCCGCTCCAGCGCCGTCACCACCGACGGGTACGTGCACGAGCTGCCCGGCGGCTCCCAGCCGGGGGCGGCCGACCCGCGCCTGGTAGCACTCGCGGAGCTGGCCGAGGAGACCGGCCTGGAGGTCGACGCGGCCCGACTGCGCTCGCACGGCGTACGCCAGCCTGCCGCGACCGTGTCGGCGCACCGGGTGCACCTGTTCAGCCTCGAACTGACCGAAGCCGAGCTGGACGCGCTGGAGACCGGCCCCCAGCGCCACGGCGTCGCCACCGACGGCGAGCAGACGACCCTGGAGTTCACCACCTACTCCCGCCTGCTGGCCGACCCTGACGTCGACTGGACCACCGTCGGCCTGATCACCGCGGCCCTGTCGGCCGGCTGACGGGCGTCAGGGCTTGTCGGGGGTCGGCTGGAGGGCCGAGAGGACCAGCCGGGCGGTGTCGGCGTCCGGGGCGACCAGGAAGGGCATCGGGTTGCCGCCGCCGATGCGGAACGGGCTGCCGTCGGCGGCCATGGCCACTCCCCCGGCCTCGGCGTGCAGCAGCAGCCCGGCCGCGTGGTCCCAGGGCAGCTCCCAGGTCAGCACCATCGCGGTGCGCCGCCCGCTGGCGAGCTGGATGTACTCCAGGCCCGAGGTGTCGAAGAACGACAGTGCCACCCCGTGCCTGCTGAGCTCGTGGAACCCGGCGCGCTCCGAGGGCTTCCACCAGATCGGCGGCGAGACGCTGACGTCGAGGTGGCGCAGGGTCGGCTCGACGGGCCGCACCCGCACCCGCTGCCCGTCGACGTACGCCCCACCGCCCGCGGTGGCCACCGCCATCAGGTCCATCATCGGGGCGTACGTCCACGACGCGAGCAGCCGCCCGCGGTGGGCCAGCGCCACCAGGGTGGTGAACCGAGGGCTGCCGCTGACGAAGTTGTGCGTGCCGTCGATCGGGTCGACGATCCACACCGGGGCGTCGCCGTCGACCGCGGTGAGCAGTCCCGGGTCGGCCGCGACCGCCTCCTCGCCGACCATGACCGAGCCGGGCACCAGCGCGGTCAGGTGCTTTGCCAGCTCCTCCTCGGCGGCCCGGTCGGCGACGGTCACGTAGTCGGTCTCGGAGGACTTGTAGCCGATGTCGGCCGCGGCAAGGCGGCCGAACCTGGGCAGGATCTGCTCCTCGGCGACGCGGCGGACCGCGCGCTCGACCTCGGCCACATCTGTCGCGTCCAGCACCCACCCAGCCTGCCACCACACCGAGGTGTCGCCTTTTCCGGGGCTGGATCGTTATTACGGCGTGATCTTCCAGGTGCCGGGCCGCTCCGCTGCGATGGCCGCGCTGTCCCGCAGGTCGGTGGACCTGCTTCTGCCGCGTGTCAGACGGGCCGGGGGGCCGGCCGAGCGGTGGGCGCGTTCGGCGGTGCGGTGGCATCTGACCAGCCGGTACGACACGAGCGAGCTGCGGCTGGTGCCGACGGCGCACGGCCCGGCGCTGGCCCGGCCGCTGACCGAGGCGACGCCGCTGGCCGCGCGGCGGCTCAACCTGGAGACGGTGCTGACGGTGCTGCGCGACGCGGGAGTCGACCACTTCTGCGTGCGGGGTTACGACGACAAGGCGTCGGCGGTCGCCATCGGGTCCGGCGGGCGGCGTGAGGCGTGGAAGGCGCTGCGGCGCGAGGCGCTGCGGCGGCCGCTGTTCGTCGCGGCCGTCACCGACCAGGGCGTGCAGACGCCGATGCCGGCCACCTCCCACCACGCCTGGCGCACGCTGGCCGGACACCGGGTTATCCGGCTGATCCAGTACGTCTGCGACCCGTCGGGCTCGCTGCTGCTCGGCACCGCGCACGGCTGCGACCTGGAGGTGTGGTCGCGCACCCCGCAGGGGCCGCTGCACGCGCCCCGGCCCAACCGGGCCGCCGACCTGGTCCCGGCCACCGGCCCGGCGGTTCAGCTCGACGAGGCGGTCTTCACCCGGATGACGTCGGCGCACGTGCCCGGCCAGGCGCAGCGCCCCACCCGGCCGGAGTTCGCCGGCACCCTGCTCGACGACATCACCTTCCCCGTCGACGTCGTCTACACCTGGGTCGACGACGAGGACCCGGCCTGGCAGGCCCGCCGCGACGCCGCGCTGGCCGCACAGGACCGGCCGCCGGCAGCCCACGCCACGGGGACGTCGCGCTTCGCCAACCACGACGAGCTGCGCTACTCGATGCGCTCGCTGCACCTGTACGCGCCGTGGGTGCGCCGGATCTGGCTGGTCACCGACGACCAGGTGCCGTCGTGGCTGGACACCTGCCACGACCGGGTGCGGGTGGTCACGCACAAGGAGCTGTTCGGCGACCACGGCCGCCTGCCGACCTTCAACTCCCACGCCATCGAGAGCCGCCTGCACCACATCGACGGGCTCAGCGAGCACTTCGTCTACTTCAACGACGACGTGTTCGTCGGCCGGCCGATCAACGCGCTGAAGTTCTTCCAGCCCAACGGGCTGTCGAAGTCGTTCCCGTCGAAGGGCAAGGTCGCCCTGGGCCCGGCGGACGCCGCCGACCTGGCGCCGACCGCGGCGGGCAAGAACAACCGCGCGCTGATCGCCCGCGACTTCGGCCGCCACCTGACCTACAAGATGAAGCACGTCCCGCACGCGCTGCGCCGCGACGTGCTCGCCGAGATGTCCGACCGGTACGCCCAGGAGCTGGAGCGCACCGCCGGCAACCCGTTCCGGGACCCGTCGGACGTCTCGCTGGTGTCCTCGGCGTACCACTACTACGCGCTGTCCACCGGACGGGCCGCCATCGACCGGATCACCAGCACGTATGTGAGCCTGGCCGCGTCCGACACGAAACGGCAGCTCGCGGGGGTGCTCGCCCGCCGTGACCAGGACGTGTTCTGCGTCAACGACGAGGACGGGACACCCGAGCAGCGGCAGGGCCGGCAAGAGCTGCTGCGGGACTTCCTGTCGGCGTACTTCCCGGTGGCGGCGCCGTGGGAGCTGCCGGGGCCGGACGCCGCGCGACAGGACGGCTGACTTGCACCGGCGCACGGCGCTGCGCGCCCTGCTGCTGGCCGGCGGCGGGGTGGTCGGACTTGGCCTGACCCGGCCCTGGGAACGGGTCTGGTCGGCGGGCGCGCCGCCGCGCGCCGCGGCGTTCCTCAACATCTGCGCGCACCCCGACGACGACCTGTACTTCCTCAACCCCGACGTGATGCAGGCCCTCGACGGCGGCAACGCGGTGACCAGCGTCTACCTCACCGCCGGGGAGGCCAACGGCGTCAACGCGCAGCTCGGCGGGGGCCGCAAACCGAAACCTGACTTCGAGGGGTACGCCGCGGCGCGGCAGTACGGCATCCGCTCGGCGTACGCGGCGATGGCGACCGGCGACCCCGACAGCGCGTGGCGGCGCGAGGTCCGCCACCTCGGCGACGCGGTGTACGAGACCGCCACGCTCGCCGCCGCCCCGCACGTCACGCTGGCGTTCCTCAACCTGCGCGCACCGGTCGACGGCCCCGGCGCCAACCGGCTGGAGTGGCTCTGGGACGGCCGCCGCGACGCCCAGCCCTACCTGCGGCCCACCGACAGCCCCCTGCCCGCGGCCGGCCGGCTGACCCGCGACGAGGTGCTCGGCATCCTTGCGTCGCTGCTGGACACCGCCGAGCCGACGGTGGTCCGCACCCTGGATCCCGCCCCGGAGCACCTGAAATACGCCGAGGGCGACGTCGAGTACTCCGACCACACCGACCATCTGTACGCGGCGTGGTTCGCGTTCGAGGCGGTGCGCCGCCACCGGCGGGCCGGCGAGGCGGTGCAGGTGCAGAGCTACCGCGGCTACTTCAACAAGTACTGGCCGCGCAACCTCAGCCCCGCCGTGTACGAGCGCAAGTTCTCCTACCTGGACATCTACGGCTGGGCCGACGGGCACGCCTGCGCGGTCCCCTACGGCTGCGGCGACCTGCAGGTCGGCACCCGCGCGCGGGCCAAACGCTACGGCCGCAGCCAGACCCACCGGCACCCGGGCGGCACCACGTGGCTGATCCCGCACGCGACCGGGCTGGCCGCGTACGCGGTGTTCGGCGGCACCGCGCTGAGGTGGCGGCGGGGCACGGACCCCGGCGCGTGGTCGGCTCCGGAGCCGGTCGGCGGCGAGAACCTGCTGCCGTGCCTGTCGGTGGTGTCCACGCCGGACGGGCGGGTGCACCTGTTCGGTGTACGCCAGGATCTGGCGGTCGCCGGTCCGCGCCTGGCCGTGGTGCACGGCGAGCAGGCCGTGCCCGGCGGCCCGGTCACGTGGGCGGAGCTGGGCAACCCGGACGCGGGCGGCGACCCGCTGCGGGCCCGCGAACTCGGCATGCCGGTCGCGGTCGCCGACGCCGACGGCGGGCTGAGCGTGTTCACCCGCGACTTCGACCGCGGGGCCGCGATGCGCACCCGTCCCGCGGGCGGACACTGGGGGCCGTGGATCCGCCTGGGCGGCAAGGGCATCCGCGACGCGCTGGTCGCGGTGTCGACCGGCCCGCGCACCGACCTGTACGCGGTGACCGACGACGAGCTGCTGTGCTGGAGCCGGGACAGCCCGGCGGGCCGCTTCGGCGAGCCGCGGTCGCTGCTGCGCGAGGCGATGGACGGCACCCTGTCGGCCGCCCGCACCGTCGGGGGCGGCCAGGGACCGGTGCTGGTCGGGCATGCCGACGGGGCGACAATGACGGTGCTGCTGGACGGGGTCGCGACCACGGTCCCGGCGGGCGGTGGCACCGGCGCGTTGGCCGGGCTGTTCCGCGACGGGCGCCTGCAGCTGCTGCGCCGCGACGACGCGGGCCGGGTCGGCATCACCGGCGCGCACCCACCCGGCGAGACTCCGGTGTGGACGGCGTCGGGGGCGCTGTTCACCGGCGCGCCCGCGGTGGCCGTGGACGCGCGCGGGCGGGCGTACGCGGCGGTCGTCGGCGCGGACGGCCGGCTGTGGGCGTGCGCCCTGGACGGCACCGCCAAGGAGACCCGCTGGCAGAACGCGCCCGCCCCGACCACGCTGCGCTCCGCTCAGGCGTGAATGTCACCGGGAGCGGGCAGGATCGGGGCATGGACGGCTATCTGACGCTGGACGACCCCCTGGCCGCGTACGACACGATCACCGCCGAGGTCGCGACGCTGGCGCGCACGGTCACCCCGCAGCGGCTGGGCGGCGCGACCCCGTGCGAGGGCTGGACGGTGCGGCGGCTGCTGTGCCACCTCGCGTTCATCAACGACCGCTACGCCACCCTGGCCGAGGGCGCGCCGATACCCGAGGACGAGCCCGGCTACGCCGACCCGGTGGCCGCGTTCGGCGAGCACGCGGCGCGGGCCCGGGCCGCGTTCGGCCGACCGGGTTACCTGACCGAGGTCGCGCCGACGCCGATCGGCCCGCAGCCGGGCGCGGTCACCGTGCAGCACGTCGTCAACGAGCTGACCACGCACGGCTGGGACCTGGCCCGCGCGCTCGGCACGAGCACCGACGTCGCACCCGGCCTGGCCCCGCGAGTGCTGGCGAGCTGGCGTTCCTTTCTGGACGGTCTACCCCGCGACGGCGAACCGTTCGGCCCCGAGCGGCCCGCCCCGGCGAGCGCGACCGAGGCCGACCGGCTGGCCGCGTACCTGGGGCGGGATGCAGGTTGACCTTCGTTACCGGCCGGTACGCCTAGATTGTCCATTCTGCCGCAGGGCCGACCGCCGCTCTTCTAGCGTGGGCCGTGGGTGTCAGCAGGTAGCTGAAACCCAGGCCCGAGGAGGCACGTCAGCATGGCGAAGAACAACCGACCCGACCGCGACCCGCGCGCACCCCGACACGAGGACGCCCAGCACGCGGGCAGCCAGCAGAACCACGCGGCCGGCGGCATGAACGCGCATTCCACGAACCACGCCGAGGCCGACCATGAACATGCGGCGTCCACGGCGACCATGCAGCAGCAGCAGCAAAAGAAGGAGCAGGCGGGCAACTCGCCGACCTCCATGAAGTCCAAGAAGGGCAACCAGCCCAAGCACAACCAGCCCAAGCGCTAGCCCTGGGCACGACGGCGGGCCGCCACACCAGCGGCCCGCCGCCGCTTTTCGCGTTGATCATGAACTTATGGCAGGGTTCGACGGCGTGTCGCTGCCCTAACTTCATGATCGTCGCGCCGGGCGGTGCTCTTGATCGCGGGCGGATGTGGGGTGCGCCACGCGCGGGAGGGGCCGCGGGCCCGGCAGGCGGGCCGCGGGTCGGCGACGTGAGACTATTTACGGACCATGACGCTCACTGATCACCTCCCCCGCGACACCGATCCCGACTCCCTCTTCGACGCCTTCTCCGGCTGGGTCGCCGAGCAGGGCTTCTCGCTGTACCCGGCGCAGCAGGAAGCGCTCATCGAGATCGTCTCCGGGGCGAACCTGATCCTGAGCACCCCGACCGGCTCCGGCAAGAGCATGGTCGCGCTCGGCGCGCACTTCGCCGCGATGGCCGACAACCGGCGCACCTTCTACACCGCGCCGATCAAGGCGCTGGTGTCGGAGAAGTTCTTCGCCCTGTGCGCGGCGTTCGGGCCGGACAACGTCGGCATGATGACCGGCGACGCCGCGGTCAACCCGGACGCGCCCATCATCTGCTGCACCGCCGAGATCCTGGCCAACCTGGCCCTGCGCGACGGCGCGGACGCCGACGTCGGCCAGGTCGTCATGGACGAGTTCCACTTCTACAGCGAGCCCGACCGGGGCTGGGCCTGGCAGGTCCCGATCATCGAGCTGCCCGACGTGCAGTTCGTGCTCATGTCGGCCACTTTGGGCGACGTCACCCGGTTCGTCGACGACCTGACCCGGCGCACCGGGCGGGCCACCGCCGTGGTCAGCTCCGGCGAGCGGCCCGTCCCGCTGATCCACTCGTACGTCACCACGCCGCTGCACGAGACCATCGAAGAGCTGCTGTCCACCAAGCAGGCCCCGATCTACATCGTGCACTTCACCCAGGCCGCGGCCCTGGAGCAGGCCAGCGCGCTGATGAGCATCAACATGTGCACGCGCGCGGAGAAGGACGCCATCGCCGAGCTGATCGGCACGTTCCGGTTCACCGCGGGCTTCGGCAAGACCCTGTCCCGGCTGGTCCGCCACGGCATCGGCGTGCACCACGCGGGCATGCTGCCCAAGTACCGCCGCCTGGTCGAGCAGCTCGCCCAGGCCGGCCTGCTGAAGGTCATCTGCGGCACGGACACCCTGGGCGTCGGCATCAACCTGCCGATCCGCACGGTGCTGTTCACCGGCCTGAACAAGTTCGACGGGCAGCGCATGCGCCTGCTCAAGGCGCGCGAGTTCCACCAGATCGCCGGGCGCGCGGGCCGGGCCGGGTACGACACCCTCGGCACCGTGATCGTGCAGGCCCCCGAGCACGTGGTCGAGAACGAGAAGGCCGTCGCGAAGGCCGCGGGCGACCCGAAGAAGCTGAAGAAGCTGGTGCGCAAGAAGCCGCCGGAGGGTTTCGTCGGCTGGGCGCAGCCGACCTTCGAACGCCTGGTCTCCGCCGAGCCCGAGCCGCTGACCTCCAGCTTCAACGTCAGCCACGCCATGGTGCTCAACGTGATCGAGCGCGGCGGCAACGCCTTCGCCAACATGCGCCACCTGCTCACCGACAACCATGAGACCCCGGCCGCGCGCCGCAAGCACATCCGCCGCGCCGTCATGATCTACCGGGCGCTGCGTACGGCGGGCATCGTCGAGCAGACCGACGACGGCCGCATCCGGGTCACCGACGAGCTGCAGCTCGGCTTCGCGCTCAACCAGCCGCTGTCGCCGTTCGCCGTCGCCGCGATCGAACTGCTCGACGCGCAGTCCCCCGGGTACGCGCTGGACGTGGTGTCGATCATCGAGGCGGTGCTGGAGGACCCGCGGCAGATCCTCTACGCGCAGCAGGACCGGGCCAAGGGCGAGGCCGTCGCGCAGATGAAGGCCGACGGCATCGAATACGAGGAGCGCATGGCGCTGCTCGAAGGCGTCACCTGGCCCAAGCCGCTGGAGGAGCTGCTGGAGGTCGCGTTCGAGTCCTACCGCAAGGGCCACCCGTGGGTCGACGACCAGCGGCTGTCCCCGAAGTCCGTGGTCCGGGACATGTTCGAGCAGGGCATGACCTTCACCGAGTACATCAGCTTCTACGGTCTGACCCGGTCCGAGGGCCTCGTCCTGCGCTACCTCGCCGACGCGTACCGCACGCTGCGCCAGACGGTGCCCGAGGACAGCAAGACCGAGGAGCTGCACGACGTCATCGAGTGGCTCGGCGAGCTGGTCCGCCAGGTCGACTCCAGCCTGCTCGACGAGTGGGAGCAGCTCAGCAACCCCGGCGACGCCCCGGTCGAGGCCGCCCCGCCCGCTGTCACCCGCAACGTGCGCGCGTTCCGGGTGCAGGTGCGCAACGCCCTGTTCCGCCGCGTCGAGCTGGCCGCCCGCAGGCGCTGGGAGGCGCTCGGCGAGCTGGACGCCGCCGACGGCTGGGACAGCGAGGCGTGGCGCGACGCGCTGGAGCCGTACTTCGAGCTGTACGACGAGATCGGCATCGGCCCCGACGCCCGTGGCCCCGCCCGGATCATCATCGAGCAGGGCAAGGACGTCTGGAAGGTGCGCCAGATCCTCGACGACCCCGACGGCCACCACGACTGGGGCATCTCCGCCGAGGTCGACCTGGCCGCCTCCGACGAACACGGCCAGGCCGTCATCACCATCACCGACGTCGGCCAGCTCGGCTCCTGACCCTCCCCCTTGCGCAACTCTTAAGGAGTCGCGGCCACCGGCACCCGCCGGGGCCGCGACTTTTTAAGAGACGCGGCGAGGGAGGTGGGCGTCGACCTCGATTTCGATCTTCATGCGAGGGTCGGCGAGGCCGCAGACGAGCATGGTCGCGGCTGGGCGGACGTCGGCGAAGCGGCGGCGCAGCACCGGCCAGCACGGTTCGAAGTCCGCGCGGTCGGGCAGCAGGTAACGCACCCGCACCACGTCGGCGAAGCCGCAGCCGGCCTCGGCCAGCGCCGCCTCGATGTTGCGCAGGCACTGCTCGGCCTGCTCCACCACGTCGTCGGAGATCGTCATCGTGGCGTAGTCGAATCCGGTGGTCCCGGACACATACACCCGGTCGCCGTCGACCACGGCCCGGGCGTACCCGATCTGCTCCTCGAAGGTCGACCCGCTGAGAATCACCCGCCGCACCGTCACCGCCGCATCCTAACCGCGGCCCGGCCGGATTCAGGCGGAGCGGGAGGTCAGCAGGCGGGAGCTCGCGGTGACGTTGGACAGCAGGCTGGAGCCGACCAGCACGCCCAGGGACACCGCGACCACGGTCAGGAACGCGGTGACCAGGTTGGACCGGCCGGTGCCGGACAGCTCGACCAGCCCGGTCAGGCCGGTCACCCCGACCAGGCTGAGCGCGCCGGGCACCAGCAACCAGAACGACGGCAGGAACACGACCTGCGCGGGCGGGCCGTGCAGCCGCTGCACCGCGTTGGCCAGCGGCACGATCAGCAGCCCGCCGACGAACGCCGCGAAGACGCCGCCGCCGACCTGCCCGGCCAGGTACTGGCCCCCGTACGCCAGCAGGAGCGTGACCAGCAGCCACGGCAGCGAGCGCGACGGAGCGGAGCTGTTGAGGTAGATGCCGAAGCCGAACACCAGCACGCCGACCCAAGGCGCCCACACGCCCAGCGGCTCGCTCGGCGCGACCGCCTGCGCGGGCCCGGCGATCTGCATCCCGGCATAGATGCCGAAGGTGAGCAGGAGCAGCACGTACACGCTGGAGACCAGGCGGCTCGCGCCGCTGATGATGGACCGGGTGACCATCTCCTGCGCGCCCAGCGTCAGCGCCGCCCCGGGCAGGAACGTGGCCAGCGGCGGAATCAGCAGGCTCGCCGGATCCGCGCCCAGTTCCGGGCTGTACCGGTAGGCCAGCACCGTGACCAGCATCGCCGCCGCCACCGGCAGCGCCAGCGACAGCACCTGCACCCGCTCGGCCAGCAGCCGCAGCACGCCGACCAGCAGCCCGAGCAGGGCCAGGCTGAGCAGCGCCCGGCCGTCGCGGACGAACAGCAGCCCGATGCCGACGGTCAGCACGCCGTGGCCGAGCACCGTGACCACCGCGCCGAAACGCGGCGGCGCATCGAGGATGTCCTGCACCCGCTCGATGCCCTCGGCGGGCGGGATCGGGTCGGCCTTGACCTGCTCGAACAGCTTGTACAGCCGATCGACCTGGTCCAGGCGCAGCGGCGGCCCGTCGGCGTTGGCGAAGTCGACGGTGACACCGCCCTCCGCACCGGCCCGGACGAACACCCCGGTCGGCACGACCAGGAACTCCACATCGCCCACGCCGTACGCGTCGGCGATGGCGACCAGCTCGTCCGGGATGCGGTTGGCGGTCTCCCCAGCCAGGCACAGGGCGACCCCGCACTTGCGGAGGAACTCGAGCAGGTTGTCGGGCGGCATGGTCACTGCGGCAGTATGGATCACCGCGGCGCGCGGGAGAAGGCCTGTTGCGGACCGTGGGACGGGGGAAGAAACATGCGGGTGGTACGCGACGGAGTCCGGATCGACTGCCACGACTCGGGTGGCGACGGCCCCGCGATCGTGCTGCTGCACGGCCTGGCGGGCCACGCCGGGGAGTTCACCGAGCTGCGGCGCTCGCTGCCGGCCGGCCTGCGGTGCGTGGCGGTGGACCAGCGCGCGCACGTGCCCGGCGAGCCGGTGCCCACGGACCTGTCGCGGGCGGCGTACGCGCAGGACGTCGTGTTCCTGGTCGAGCACCTGGGCCTGGCACCCGTAGTGCTGGTCGGGCAGTCCCTGGGCGGGCACACCGCGATGCTGGCCGCCGCCGCCCGCCCGGACCTGGTCCGCGGCCTCGTGATGATCGAGGCCGGTCCGGAGGCCGACGGCCCCGACCTGCCCGCGGAGATCGGCGGCTGGCTGGACTCCTGGCCGGTCCCGTTCGCGTCCCGGGAGCAGGCCGCGGCGTTCTTCGGCGGCGGACCGGTCGGCGCGGGCTGGGCCGGCGGGCTGGTCGAGCGCGACGGCGGGTTGTGGCCGAGATTCGCTCGCGACGCCATGGTGGACACGATCGCCACGCTCGTCGGCGCGCCCTCGTGGACCGCCTGGGAGAGCCTCACCGGGCCGGTGCTGGTGGTGCGCGGCGAGCGGGGCATCATGACCGACGTGGAGGTGGCCCGAATGGCGGCGCGCCCGGACACCACCCTGGTGACCGTGCTCGACGCGGGCCACGACGTGCACCTGGACCAGCCTGCGGCGACGGCGGCGGCGATCAGCGCCTACCTGGACGGCCGGACGCCCATCGCGTAGTCCGCGGCCCGGCACCCGGCCCAGTCGCCGTCCCGGTCGTGGTCGCGGTCAGCCCGTCGTCGCGGTCAGCCCGTCGTCGCGGTCGGCCCGTCGTCGCATTGGTGCGAGATGGCCGGCTTGGCGGCACGCCTGTCCGCCGGTCCTACGTCTATTTTGATGTGGCCACATCAAAATAGATGTATACCGGCTCGGTCCTACCCTCGCGAGGCGAGGCGAGGCGAGGCGAAGCCGCACGCCATGTCGCCTGTTGGGCGGAACTCGGACGAGCCGGGCGCGACGAAGCCGACAATGTACCCATGACGGACGAGCATGCGATGCAGCGCGAGCTGGAGCAGGTCGATGCGATGATCGCCGAGTTGCGCAGCCAGGCGGACCAGATCCGGCAGGAGGTAGGCAACCGCGAGGACGGTCCCGGCGATCCCGGCGACACCACCCTGCTGATCAGCAGCGCGGAGGAGCAGGAAGCGCTGGTCGCAGTGCTGGAGGACCGGCGTGGCAAGCTCCGCGAACGCCTCGGCCTGGGCACGGAGGGCTAGCCGGCCCCAGGCGCTCAAGCCACGTTGACCGGGCGGAACTGCACGCTCACCCGTGGCCCGACATGGCGGGTCGTCTTCGGGATGGCGTGCTCCCAGGTGCGCTGGCAGGAGCCGCCCATGACCACCAGGTCGCCGTGGCCGAGCGGGAACCGGATGCTCGGCTCGCCGCCGCCGCGCGGGCGCAGCAGCAGCGGCCGGGGCTCGCCGAACGACACGATGGCGACCATGGTGTCGGTGTGCCTGCCGCGGCCGATGGTGTCGCCGTGCCAGGCCACGCTGTCGCGGCCGTCGCGGTAGAGGCACATGCCCGCCGACACGAACGGCTCACCCAGCTCTTCGGCATAGAAATCCGACAGTGCGGCGCGGGCCTGGTCGAGCACCGGGTGCGGCAGCGCCTCGTCGGGGCCGTACCAGCGCAGCAGGCGGGGCACATCGACCTCGCGCTCGTACATCTCGCGCCGTTCGGCCCGCCAGTCGACCTGTTCCAGCAGCACGTCGAGGATCTGCTCGGAGCCGTGCACCCAGCCGGGCAGGTGGTCGACCCAGGCGCCGCGGGTGAGCGGGTGCCGGTTCACCGCCCCGGCCAGCGGGCCCAGGGCCGCCCGCTCATCAAGATCGAACATCGATGGTTGGTGTGCGTGCGCCATGAGCAGGGATTCTATACCCGCTTCGAACAGGGGTACCAATCCATGGGACTCGCTACCCTGGGTGGGCAGCCAACCGGACGGCAGGGCATGATGACTGCCGAAGCGCTCCCAGACGGCACATCCAATCACGACTGTTGTATGTGGTGTCGAACCGCCCGTCGCGGATGGACGAGCTAGTATGCCGCGCGGGAGCGCAACTGGGAGCCGACTGAGGGTGTCGTATGAGGCCGCTGGGAACCACCGACCCGCACTCCGTAGCAACGTACCGCCTGGTCGGCGTGCTCGGTGGCGGCGGCATGGGGCGGGTCTACCTCGGACAGTCACCGAGCGGACGCTACGTCGCGATCAAGGTGATCCGCCCGGAGCTGGCCGCCGACCCCATGTTCCGCCGCAGGTTCACCCGTGAGGTGGCCGCGGCGCGCCTGGTGAACCCGCTCTTCACGGCAGCGGTCGTCGACGCCGACACCGAGACCGAGTCGCCGTGGCTGGCCACCACCTACATCGAGGGACCGAGCGTGGAGCAGCGGGTGCGCTCCAGCGGCCCGTTGTCGGTGACCGCCGCGCTGACCCTGGCCACCGGGCTGGCCGAGGCGCTGGCCTCGATCCACCGGGCCGGGCTGGTGCACCGCGACCTCAAACCGGCCAACATCCTGCTCGACGACACCGGCCCGCACATCATCGACTTCGGCATCGCGCTGGCCACCGACGCCGAGCGCATGACCACCGGCGTCAACGTCGGCACCCCGTCGTACATGGCTCCCGAACGCATCCAGGGCGAGGACGCCGGTGCGCCGGGCGACATCTTCGCCCTCGGCGCCACCCTGTACTTCGCCGCGACCGGCCGCACGCTGATCAGCGGCGGCAGCATGTTCGAGCAGATCAACCAGGTGACGCAGGGCCGGTTCGACCTGAGCATCCTGCCGATCCAGCTGCGCCCGTTCGTGGTGCGGTGCATCAGCCTGCGCCCGCACGACCGGCCCACCGCCAAGGAGCTGTCGCGCATCCTCATCGGCACCGGAGTGTCGACGCCGTCGCCGGGTTGGTTCCAGCCGCTGATCGCGCTGCCCAGCGGCGAAGCGCAGCCGCTCGAGCCCCCGGCACCGACCTGGGGCACCCCGAAGCTGTGGCAGCGGCGGCCGGTCCTGGCCGGCGCCGTGCTGGGCGCGCTCGGCCTCACGGCGGGCGGCGTGTGGGCGGCGACCCGCGGCGGCGGCAGCGCCACCCCGCCCGGCCGGCCGGCGCCGGCCACCGCGGAACCGACCGCCTCGCCGAGCCCGACCGGCCCTGCGCAGCCCGGGTCGGTGCGCTGGCAGATCAACTCGCAGACCGTCCCGGGCCCCATGAACCTCGTAGTGGGCGACAGTGGGCGGCTGATCGGCACCGACGGGCGGCGTGTGTTCGCCACCGACCCGCCCGGCCCGGGCCAGAACCAGGCCTGGAGCGTACGCATCGACGCCGAGCCGCTCGCCGTCCGCGACTGGGGCCCGGCCGTGCTGGTCACCGCGGACAGCCGCCTGTGGCGGGTGGAGAACGCGACCGGTCGGGTCGGCTTCGAGGGCGTCGACACCGGCGGCACGGTCGGCGATGTCGCGCTGGCCACCGACCGGGCGTTCGTCGGGCTGCCGTCCTCGGTGCGCGCGTTCAACCGGGTCGGCGCACTGGTGTGGCGGCAGGAAGTGATCGAGTCTCCGCTGATCGCCGACATGACCTGGCTGGTCACCAGGCAGGAGCGCAACGGCACGGTGCGGATCACGCTGCGTGATGCGGCCACCGGTGAACAGCAGTGGCAGGTGTCGCACCAGCTCGCCCCGCCACCCGCCGATCAGGGACGCGGCGGACCTCCACCGGGAGGAGGCCCCGGCGGACCCGGCGGCGGCCCGCCCGACAACGCCTGGGAGGCGGTCGAGGCCCGGCTGAGCACCGAGCATCTGCTGCTGCGCGAGGGTGGCGAGTTGCGCCTGCTCCGACTGTCGAATGGCAGTAGGCGATGGTACAAGCCCTGGCAGAAGCCGGTCTCCGCCATCGAGATGATCGGCGACACCGTGGTGATGGCCGCCGACGGCATCTACGGGTTCCGTATCGACACGGGCGTGGAGAAATGGAAGGTCCCCGCGCGCGGTGCGCGCCTGGCGGCGTCGCCGGACGGCAAGCACTGCTACGCCGTCGCCCAGCAGAACTTCGCCGCGATCGATCCGGTGACCGGCGGCAGTGCCTGGTCCAAGGCGCTGCCGCCGGTCGCGCGGGAGGAGAACGTCAGCGGGCTGGTGGTGCGGCACCCGACCGCGTTCATCATGTTGCGGCCGCCGCCGTTCCAGGACACCGAGGTGCCCGACGTGCTCGCGATCGCGCTCACCGCCGGGCCGCGATAGGGCCTGACTCGGTGACGGCGGCCGGCGCGGCGGCCGCGAGGCTCAGCGCTCGGTCGAGTGCTCGGTCTCCTGGCGGGTGGCCTGGGCCGGCACCCGGGCGGCGACCAGTGCGTCGCGGATCTCGGTGAGCAGGCGGATGTCCTCGGTCACCGGTGCGGGCTCGGGCTCCTTGCCCTTGTTGCGCCGCTCGGCCAGCTTGTTCATCGGCAGCACGACCAGGAAGTACAGCACCGCGGCGGTGAGCACGAACGTGATTGTCGCGTTGATGAACGCGCCCCAGTCGATGAAGTTCTCGGTGCCGATCTTCGTCCGGCCGCCGATCTTGCCCTCGCCCGCGCCGACCATTTTGATCACCGGCTCCAGGAAGGACTTGGTGAACTGGTTGACCAGGGTGGTGAAAGCCGCGCCGATGACCACACCGACCGCCAGGTCGACGACGTTGCCGCGCATGATGAAGTTCTTGAAGCCGTTCAGCATGTCCCACACCGTATCCGAGGGCGCGGCCCGCGCCACGGACGCGACACCGTGATCTGACCCCTATCCCGCCAGCACGTTCACCGCTCCGCGGAACAGCGGCGGGACCGCGACGCACAGCGGCACGACCGCGCCGCGCACCGGCCGGGCGGCGGTGAGCAGCACCAGTCCCCGGGTGAGCAGGCGGTAGGTGCGGGTGCGGCGTCGCCACTGCGCCTCGTACCCGGCGAGGTCGTCGCCGGCCAGCGCGGACACCGCGGCCTCGGCCTGGTCGAGGGCCAGGCTGACACCTTCGCCGGTCAGCGCGTCCTCGTACCCGGCGGCGTCGCCGACGAGCAGCACCCGGCCCCGGACCCGGGCCCGCACGGTGCGGCGCAGCGGGCCCGCCCCGCGCACCGGACCGGCCGGCTCCGCGCCGCGCAGGCGTGCCCTCAGCTCGGGGAACCCGTCGAGCAGCGGCTCGTAGCCCAGCCCGGCCCGCCGGTGCAGGATCGCGATCCCCACCAGGTCGGGCGCGACCGGGGTCACGTACGCCTCGGCGTGCGCCGACCACCACACCTCGACCAGGTCCGACCAGGGCGCGACGGCGTAGTGCCGGCGCTGCCCGAACCGCGCCGGGGCGCCCGCCGCCGAGGCGATACCCGCCTCCCGGCGTACCCGCGAGTGCAGTCCGTCGGCGCCGACCAGCCAGCGCGCGCGTATCCCCGCCGCCTCGACGCCGTGGGAGTCCTGCCGCAACCCGGCGACGCGCCCGCGCGACCACTCGACCCCGGTCTGCGCGGCGCGCTCGCGCAGCGCCGCCTGCAGCGTGGTGCGCCGGACCCCGCGGCCCGGCCCGGCCGCGAAGCGGGCGTGGGCCTGCCGCCGCCCCGCCCGGTAGGCGATGCCGTGGAACGGCACCCCCGCCGGGTCGACGCCGAGCGCCAGCAGCCGCGCCAGCCCGCCGGGCATCAGCCCTTCGCCGCAAGCCTTGTCGATCGGGTCGGCGCGCGGTTCGACCACCACCACCGACATGCCCGCCCGCCGCGCCAGCAGCGCGGTCGCCAGCCCCGCCGGCCCCCCGCCCGCGATCAGAAGGTCGGCGTCAAACCCCACGCCGCCGCCCCGGCCTCATCGGATGATCACGGCCGCAGGGTAGGGACACGCCGGTGAACACGTCCGTAAGTTCATGATCGACGGGGCTCACGCGGTGGCCTCCGCGAGGGCGGTGTTTTCGACGCGGATGCGGACGGCCAGGAGGGCGAGGTTGAGCAGGGTGAAGGTGAGGGCGGTGAGCCAGGCGGTGTGGACCAGGGGGAGGGCGAAGCCTTCGATGACGACGGCCAGGTAGTTGGGGTGTTTGAGCCAGCGGTAAGGGCCGCGGTCCACCAGGGGTAGGCCGGGGACCACGATGACCAGGGTGTTCCAGCGGCGGCCCAGGGTCGTCACGCACCACCAGCGCAGGGCCTGGCTCGCCGCGACCAGGGCGAGCATGGTCCAGCCGAGCGCGGGCAGGAACGGGCGGTCCAGCAGCCACACCTCGGCCAGGCAGCCGACCAGCAGGGCGGTGTGCAGGGCGACCATGTACGGGTAGTGGGCACGGCCGTACTCGCGGCCGCCGTTGGCCAGCGCCCAGGCCGCGTGGCGCTTGGACACCACCAGTTCCACCAGCCGTTCGGCGGCCACCGCCAGGATCAGCAGGGTGTACGCGAGCACGCTGTCACCACCTCAGCAGGACGAGTTCGGAGCAGAACCCCGGCCCCATGGCGATCATGAGTCCGGGCTGGTCTTCGGGCGGCGGGCCGGCCATCGCCGCGTGCAGCACGTCCAGCACCGACACCGACGACAGGTTGCCCCGGCCGGCCAGCGACCGGCGGGTCGGCGTCAGCGCGTCGCCGGGCAGGCCGAGCACCTTCTCGATGGTGTCGATGACCTTCGGCCCGCCGGGATGGCAGATCCACGTCGCGACGTCGGTGGAGTCCAGGCCGTGGTCGCTCAGGAAGCCGCGCACGTCACCGCCGAGGAAACGCTCGGCGATCGGGGCGACCTCGTTGGACAGCACGATCCGGAAGCCGCTGGAGCCGATCCGCCAGCCCATCACCTGTTCGGTGTCCGGGTAGAGGCGGCTGCGGGTGGCCAGCACCCGGGGCCGGCCCGGCACCGGCTCGGCCCGCTGCCCGCCGACCATCACCACCGCGGCCGCGCCGTCGCCGAACAGGCTGGACGCGACCAGGTTGGCGGGCGTGGTGTCCTCCTGCTGCACGGTCAGCGAGCACAGTTCGACCGCCAGCAGCACCGCGACCTGGTCCGGGAACGAGCGCAGGTAGTCGTGCAGCCGGGCCACGCCCGCCGCGCCGGCGACGCAGCCCAGGCCGAACAGCGGCAGCCGCTTCACGTCCGGTCGCAGACCCACCCGCGCCGCCAGGCGCGCGTCCAATGACGGCACGGCCAACCCGGTGACACTGGTGGTCGCGACGAGATCGACCTCGTCGGGCCGCACTCCGGCGGCGTCCAGCGCCGCGCGCAGGGCGGCCTCGCCCAGTTCCTGGGCCACCTCGATGAACGCGTCGTTGGCCTGGGTGAACCCGGTCAGCCCGGCGTACTGGTCCAGCGGTAGCGCCAGGTGGCGGGTCTGCACCCCGGTCGTCCGTCCGAACCGGGCGAACACCTCCCGCCCGGGATGCTCGCCGGGCAGGCACATCGCGGTGAACTCGGCGACGATCTCCTCCTGGCGGTACCGATGCGCCGGGAACGCCAGCCGCACCGCCGCCACCTGCGGCACCGACGCATCGATGTGAATCATGTACCGACAGTACCGGTCGCAGCTCCGTCTGCCCACGAACGCCGCGAGGCCGCGCCGTCGCCGTCCGGAATGGATCCGGCACTGCCGATTGACCACGGTCGCGATCAGCCGCGGGGCCGGATACGACGAAGCTCCGCGCGCCGGGAAGGCGGGCGGAGCTTCGTGGACGGTCAGCCGTGGGTCCGGCCCCGACCGCCGGGGCCCTTCTCCTTGCGGGGCTTGACCGCGATGTCGATCGGGCTGCCCTCGAAGCCGAACTCCTCGCGCAGCTTGCGCTCCACGAACCGGACGTAACCCGGGTCCAGCGGCTGCGTCGTGAACAGCACGAACTTCGGCGGCGAGACGCTGGGCTGGGTCGCGAACAGGATGCGCGGGGCCCGGCCGCCGCGCACCGGGTGCGGGGTCGCCTGCACCAGCGCGGTCAGCCACTGGTTGAGCTGCCCGGTCGGGATGCGCTTCTCCCAGCTGGCCAGCGCGGTGCGCAACGCCGGGGCGAGCTTCTCCACGGCGCGGCCGGTCAGCGCGGAGATGTTGACGCGCAGCGCCCACGGGATGCGCTTGAGCTCCCGGTCGATCTCCTTGTCCAGGTAGTGCCGCCGGTCGGCGTCGACGAGGTCCCACTTGTTGAAGGCGAGCACCACGCCGCGGCCGGCCTCCGACACCATCGACAGCAGGCGCTGGTCCTGCTCGCTGATGACCTCGCTGGCGTCCAGCAGCACGACCGTTACCTCGGAGGTCTCGATCGCGGCGGCGGTGCGCAGCGAGGCGAAGTACTCGGTGCCGCTGGCCTTGCCGACGCGCTTGCGCAGGCCCGCCGTGTCGACGAACTGCCAGGTCTGGCCGCCGATGACGACCAGGGAGTCGACCGGGTCGACGGTGGTGCCGGCGACCGAGTCGACGACCGAGCGCTCCTCCCGGGCGAGCCGGTTGAGCAGGCTGGACTTGCCGACGTTGGGGCGGCCGACCAGCGCCACGCGGCGCGGGCCGCGCGGACCCGGCACGTGGTCCTCCAGCGGGGCCTGCTCCGGGAACGCCTCCAGCACCGCGTCGAGCAGGTCGCCGGAGCCGCGGCCGTGCAGCGCCGACACGGGCCACGGCTGGCCCAGCCCGAGCGACCACAGGGCGTGCGTCTCGTACTCCATGTTCTGGTTGTCGGCCTTGTTCGCCACCAGCAGCACGGGCTTGGAGCTGCGGCGCAGCATCTTCACCGCGGCCGCGTCCTCGTCGGTCGCGCCGATGGACGAGTCGACCACGAACAGCACCACGTCGGCGGCGGCGATGGCGGCCTCGGCCTGCGCGGCGATGGCCGCGGCGCGGTCCTTGGCGTCGGGCTCCCAGCCGCCGGTGTCCACGACGGTGAACTTGCGGCCCGACCACGTCGCGTCGTACGCCACCCGGTCGCGGGTCACGCCGGGGATGTCCTCGACCACCGCCTGGCGGCGGCCGATGATGCGGTTGACGAGGGTGGACTTGCCCACGTTGGGGCGACCCACCACCGCAAGGACCGGCTGCGGCGTGACGACAGGCGTGACCGGAGCTTCCTCCGGCTTCGGCTGGTCGACGACCTCCAGCTCGGTCCATTCCGTGTTACTCATACTGCCTTCCTTGCCGTCAGCAGCCGGTGCAGCTCGCTGACGACCTCATCGATGCCCAGCTCGGTCGAGTCGAGCACGACCGCGTCGGCGGCCTGCTGCAACGGGTTGACCTTGCGGGTGGAGTCCAGGTGATCGCGACGGGCCAGGTCGGCCTCGGTCGCAGCGTGGTCGACGGCGTTCTCGGCACTGCGCCGGCGCGCCCGCTCGGCGGAGGAGGCGGTCAGGAAGACCTTCAGGTCGGCGTCGGGGGCGACGACGGTGCCGATGTCACGGCCCTCGACGACGATCCGGGCCGACTCTTCGATGATCGCGCGCTGGCGGGAGGTGAGCACCTGGCGGACGAACGGCACCGCCGAGACCGCGGAGACGGCGGAGGTGACCTCGCCGCCGCGGATCGGGCCGTCCACGTTCTCGCCGTTCACGCTGATCGAGGGCCGCTCGGGGTCGGTCGTGATGATCAGCTCGCAGTCGACGGCAACCTTGGCGATGCCGTCGGGGTCGGTGAGGTCCACCCCGGCCTGCAGCACGGCCCAGGTCAGCGCCCGGTACATCGCGCCGGTGTCGAGGTAGCGTGCGTCCAGGCGCTGCGCCAGCCGGCGCGACACCGTCGACTTGCCCGAGCCCGAGGGCCCGTCCACCGCGACCACGCAGCGCAACTCAGCCACGACCCATCCTCCGCCCCTAGGTTTGATGCTCCCATTCTGCCCGGTCCGTCCGGACGCCGATCAGGCAGAGGGGCTCCAGGCGGCGCAGAACACGTCCCACGGGCCCCATCCGGCCCGCCTCTCCCACCCTGACCTGGCCTAACCTGGCCTGCTCTGCTGCGCCGACGTGCTCATCCCAGCGCCTGGTGAGCCGTGTCACGCCCCGGCGGCCGTCACCGGGCGGCGGGCAGCCCGCCGAGCAGGCGGCGGGACAGCTGGTCGGCGTGCCGGGTGGTCTCCGGGAGCCGGAAGCGCGGCGACAGCGCCAGCGTGAGGGCCGTGGCGGTGTCGAGGTCGACGCGGTGCCCGACGGAGACGAACACCGGCTTGACCTTCGGCTGGGTACGCAGCACCCGGCCGAGCACCTCACCGTCCTCGGTCAGCGGCGACCAGTCGCCCCGACCCGGCCCCGGTTCGGCGTGCGCCGCCGTGAACGGCGTCTTCGCCACCCCGAACGCGGGCAGCCCGGTGAGCACGCCGACGTGGCAGGCCAGCCCGAAGCGGCGCGGATGGGCGACCCCGTAGCCGTCGCACACCAGCACGTCCGGGGTGACCGTGAGCCGCTCCAGCGCGTCGACCAGCACGGGCAGCTCCCGGAACGCCAGCAGGCCCGGCACGTACGGGAAGCTCACCTCGCCGGCCGCGGTGGCCGCCTCGACGACGGTCAGCGTGGCCAGGTCCAGCACGACGACGGCGGCCACGGCCCGCCCGGTCTCCCTGTCGTACGACACGTCCAGCCCGGCCGCGGTCCGCACGAGGGGCAGCGGCGCGGCCGGCTCGACCCGCTCGCGCAGGGCGAGCTGCTGGCGCAGCGCCTCGGCCTCGTCGGCCGGCCAGGGCTCGTGCGGCACCCTCACGTGGCTCAGCCCAGCCGGGCCATGGCGTTGCGCACCACGCGGGCGGTGTCGGTGCCCAGCGGGCTGGGCAGCGCGTCCGGGGAGAACCAGCCGAGCTCGTGCGACTCCTCGCTGACCTGCGCCACCGCGTCCGCGGGCGCGTGCACCAGGAAGATCACGTCGTGGTGCCGGTTGGGGCTGCCCGCGCAGTTCACGTGGTGCACGTCCACGTCGACCGGCACCGGGTCGACGACCAGGCCCGCGATGCCGCTCTCCTCGGTGGCCTCGCGCAGGGCGGCCGCGGCGAGGTCGCCGTCCTCGGGTTCGAGGTGCCCGCCGAGCTGGCACCAGATGTCGTGCCTGCCGTGCAGGCAGAGCAGGATGCGGGTGCGGTCGTGGGAGACGATGATCGCGCTGGCGGTGACGTGGCCGTCGGGGTGCGGCTTGCCCATCACCCGGGGACCCTGCTCCAGCAGTGCCATCGTCTCGGTCCAGTCGGCCGCCGCGTCGGCGGGCGGGCGCCAGCCGGTCAGCAGGCGTACGGCGTCGGCATGCAGGGTCTGTGTCACCCGCCCGATGCTAGTGCCCGGCGCTCCCGGCGCGGGCGCAGGCTCGCGGTCGACGGGCGCTCGAAGCGCGAGAGGGCTTCGCAAAACCCCTGTTCAGAAACAATCTTGAGAACAAGTCCGAGCAATTCGGGCTAAATCAGCACCACCCTGGGAGAAATCTGATAGCACCCCCTTTTACCTGGGCTTATGCCTTCTTAATATCGGCCAATGCCCCCGCATACCCCCCGTGATCAGCAAGACCGCCGCACCGCCAACACCGAAGGCTCCCCCGCCTCCGGCCGGCACCGCCGTGACGACGGCTGGCAAGCTCGGCACCGCCGCGAGCGGTCCCGGGCGCAACGCCTGCTCGCTCCCCTGCTCACCACCGCCGCGCTCGCCGGAGTCGGCGCCGTCGCCATCCTTTCCGGCGCCGGCCGCCCCGCCGTCGTCGAGCCGCCGACCGCCGCCGGGCTGCTGCCCGGCAACGCCGTGGCCTCCCCCGCCATGCTCGCCGCCGGCGACGTGACCAGCAGCGCGCTGCTGCACCGTCTGCCGCAGCTGCGGGCCGCCAAGCCAGGCACGCCCGCGGTCAAGCCGAAGCCCAAGCCGAAACCCAAGCCCAAGCCGAAACCCAAGCCTGTCGTACGGGTCGTGAAGCTGGTCGCCGGCATGGACCGCCAGCAGATGGACAACGCCGCCGCGATCGTCAAGAAGGCCCAGTCCATGGGCCTGACCAAGTGGGCGATGATCGTCGGCGTGGCCACCGCCATGCAGGAGAGCCGCCTCTACAACGTGGCCAGCCACGTGGTGCCCGAGTCGCTGAACTACCCGCACCAGGGCACCGGTTCCGACCACGACTCGATCGGCCTGTTCCAGCAGCGCGCCAGCGGCAGCTGGGGCTCCGTCGAGGAGATCATGCAGCCGTCGTACGCGGCCGGCGCGTTCTACCGCCGCCTCGTGCAGATCGACGGCTGGGAGGACATGTCGCTGACCCGCGCCGCGCAGTCGGTGCAGATCTCGGCGTTCCCCGACGCGTACGCCAAGCACGAGGACAACGCGACCCTGATCGTCAACGCGCTGCTGAACTGAACCCGGCGGATCACCGGGCCGCCGCGCGGCCTGTTCCACGGAGCGGACACGGCCCGGGTCCGGCCGGCGGTTCGGGTTAGTTTCAGGCGTCGGGTCCCGGCGGGCGGGGCCCACTGCGTGGACGGGGACGCCGATGCCGAACGAGCTGGATGCGACGGAGTACAGCCGGCGCTGGGTCGCGGCGTGGAACGCGCGTGACGTGGCGGCGGTGCTGGAGCACTTCCACGACGACGTCGTGTTCTCCTCACCGCTGGCGGCCCAGCTGTTCCCGGAGACCGGCGGGGTCGTGCGCGGCAAGGACGCGCTGCGGGAGTACTGGGGCGAAGGCCTGAAGCGGCTGCCGGGCCTTCATTTCACGGTGGAGGCCGTGTACGCCGGCATCGACACCGTCGTCATCAACTACCGCAACCACCGCGGCCAGCTGGTCAACGAGGTCCTCGTCTTCGACGGCGGCCTCGTCCGCGAAGGCCACGCCACCTACCTGCGCCAGGACGCCTGACCGCTCAGATGACCCGGGTGACGCCCTCGGCGGCGATCCGGGCGTCGAGGTTGGCCCGGTCGAGGTTCGCGCACAGCACCACCGACGCGCCCGCCGCCAGCGGGGTCAGCAGCCACATCACGGGCTGCTCGTGCTTTGCGACGTCTACCAGCAGCCTGTCGCCCGCGCGCAGGCCGAGCTGGTCGGCGACGCCCTGCGCCAGGCCGCCCCACTGCCGGTAGGTGGTGCCGTCGGGGCTCGCGGCGTCCGTGCTGCCGAACGACCCGTACGCGGGCAGGTTCGCCGGGTGGCGGGAGGCGTCGGCGGCGAAGTCCCGGTAGCCGTCCGGCACCTCGTCTAGCGGTGCACCGCCGGGCGCGAGACCGAGCACGTAGCGGTGCCGCGCCTGCGGGACCTGCTCCAGCCAGCTGTCCAGCCGCTGACGGCTGACGAACAGCGCGTCCAGTGGATCGTTCTCGCCCTGGCCGACCGGGGCGAGCCCCGCGGTGGCCCAGGGCCGGAACGACACGGCGGCCCCGATCGACCACGCGCCCAGCAGCACGGCGGCCGTCTGCCAGTGCGGCGGCAGCAGCACCGCGACCCGGGAACCGGTGTCGAGCCCGCAGTCCTCGCGCAGCAGCCCGGCCGTACGCGCGGCCAGGCCGCCCAGTTCGACCGCGGTGAGTTCGACGCGTTCGCCGGTGGCGTCGTCGCAATAGGTCAGCAGCGGCCGGTCGGCGCCGACCACCGCGTCCCCCGCGAGCAGGGCAGGCAGGTCGGTGACGGTCGTCGGCTGCATCAGGCGGCTCCCTGGCGGTTGGCGTGCGGCGATCCCGACCACCATACCCACGCGGGGGGACCCGGACCGGCGACGCGGCCTAGTCCTCGTACACCTCGGGGATCTCGCGGATCGTCTCCTCCTGCGCCGCGCCGCGGCCCTTGCGGTCCGTGATCTTGAAAAGCGCGGCCACCTCGCCGGCGTTGAGGCGGCGGTGCCGGCCGGCCTTCAGGTCGCCGAGCTTGATCGGGCCGATCGCCGTACGCACCAGCCGCTGCACCGGGAAGCCGACGTGGTCGAACATGCGCCGCACGATACGATTGCGGCCCTCGTGCAGCACCACCTCGATCAGCGCCTGCTTGTCGATGGCCTGCTTGAGGCGGTAGTCGTCCAGCCGCGCCGGGCCGTCCTCCAGTTCCACGCCCGCCATCAGCTCCCGGCCGACCACCCGCGGCAGCGGCCCGACGACCTCGACCAGGTACGTCTTGGGCACCTCGTACGACGGGTGCATCAGCTTGTGCGCGAGGGTGCCGTCGTTGGTGAGCAGCAGCAGGCCCTCGGAGTCGGCGTCGAGCCGGCCCACGTGGTACACCCGGGTCGAGATGTTGCCGATGTAGTCGGCGACGGCCTCGCGGCCCTTGTCGTCGGCCATCGTCGAGACCACGCCGCGCGGCTTGTTCATCGCCAGGTAGACCAGGTTCGCGTCGGTGACGATGCGCTGGCCGTCGACGTGGATGACGTCGGCGATCGGGTCGGCCTTGTCGCCGAGCTTGGCGACCTTGCCGTTGACGGTGACCCGCCGCGCGGCGATCAGGTCCTCGCTGGCTCTGCGGGAGGCGACACCGGCCTGGGCCAGGATCTTCTGCAGCCTCTCAGCGCCTTCAGTTCGTACTTCAGCGCTGCTCATCAGCGATCTCCTCGACGTTGTCAGGTAGGAACGGGGCCAGCGGCGGGAGCTGGTCGACGGAGTCGAGGCCCAGCTTCTCCAGGAACAGGCTGGTGGTGCGGTAGAGGAAGGCGCCCGACTCGGGCTCGGTGCCGCACTCTTCGATCATGCCTCGGGTCACCAGGGTACGGATGACGCCGTCGCAGTTGACGCCGCGGATCGCCGAGATCCGCGAGCGGGTCACCGGCTGCTTGTACGCGACAACGGCCAGGGTCTCCAGGGACGCCTGGGTGAGCCGCAGCTGCTGCCCGTCGAGCACGAAGCGCTCCACGTAGGGCGCGTACTCGGCCCGGGTGTACAGCCGCCAGCCGCCGGCGGCGCGGCGCAGGTCGAAGCCGCGGTTCTGGCGGGTGTACGACGCCGACAGGTCGATCAGCGTGCCCGCGATCAGCTCGGCGGGCACCTCCAGCACCTCGGCGAGGGTCAGCTCGCTGACCGGCTCGTCGACGACCAGCAGGATCGCCTCCAGGGTCGGCACGAGGTCGGCCTCGGCCAGGCCGGGCGGCGGGGTGGCGAGCTTGGCTCCGGCGTACCCGACGGCGGCCTCGCCGCTGTCGTCCGGCCCGTCCACGTCGAAGCGCGGCATGGTCGGCTCGTCCAGGCCAAGGGCCGCGGCGAGGTCGTCGACGGCGACGATCTCCGCCACGTCGTCCTCGTCCGGCGCGTCCGGTGCCGGCTGCGCCACCGGTTCGTCCGCGGCAGTGGCCGCCTCTTCGGCCGGGTCTGCGGGCTGCGCGTCGAACGCGTCGGCCTGCCCCCCGGTGTCCGCCGCCTCGTGCTCCGGGACGTCCTCGACAGCGTCCAACGCCTCGACCGCGTCGCGCGTCTCGAAGGCGTCCTCCGGCTCGACCGCGTCCTCCGCCTCGATGACATCCTGCGGCTCGGTAGCCTCCTGCGGCTCGGGTTCCGCGAGGTCGCCCGGTTCAGCCGCAGCCGGCTGCGCCACCGGCGCAGCCTCCGGCTCCGCGATGGGAAGGTGCCCTTCCTCTACGGAATCCGATGGGAAGGTGCCCTTGCTTTCCTCGGGGGTGGGGGTGCGGGCCCATGGGGGGACCCAGGAGGCTGCTTGCTGTTCGAGGGACTCGTTGTCAGTCATCGTCTTCTGCTCCCCCGCCCTTGCCGGGCTGTTGCGCTGCGGGCTCGGCCGCCGCCTCCTGCGTACCCGGATCGCTCGCGTCCGACTCCGTGTCGGCCGGCTCGTCGTCCGGCTCGTCGTCGTCAAGATCGTCGTCGGGCTCGTCGCCATCGGGCCGGTTCCGCGCCTCGGCGGCCAGGGCCTGTTTGGCCTCGTCGTCGCCGTCGTAGTCGTCGACCGCGAGGTCGCCGGCCGCCTCCTCGCCGCCGGTCCAGTGCACCGTCAGCTCGCCGAGCGCCAGTTCCTGGTCGAAGCCGACCAGGCCCTCCCGGTAGAGCTCCAGCAGGGCCAGGAAGCGGGCGACGACCTCCAGGGTGTTCTCGCAGTCCTCGGTGAGGGTGGAGAAGGTGGCGGTGCCCAGCTCGAACAGGCGGGTGCGCAGCAGCTCGGCGTGCTCGCGCACGCTGACCCGGACCTGGTGGATGTGTGCGACGGAGACCAGCGGCGGGGCCGCCTTGGGCGTGAACGCCTTGAGCGCGAGCTTGGCCAGCCGGTCCGCCCCGATGCCGAGCACCAGGTCGGGCAGCGCCTCGGCGTACCGCTCCTCCAGTGCGACCGAGCGCGGCCAGCGCCGCCCGCCGTGGGCCTCCAGGTCGGCGATGAACGCGGCGGCCTGCTTGAACGCCCGGTACTGCAGCAGCCGCGCGAACAGCAGGTCGCGGGCCTCCAGCAGGGCGAGGTCCTCCTCGTTCTCGACCTGCGCCGCGGGCAGCAGCCGGGCGGCCTTCAGGTCGAGCAGGGTCGCCGCGATGACGAGGAACTCGCTGGCCTCGTCGAGGTCCCACTCCTTGCCCATGGCGCGGATGTGGGCGATGAAGTCGTCGGTCACCCGGTGCAGCGCGACCTCGGTGACGTCGAGTTTGTGCTTGCCGATGAGCTGCAGGAGCAGGTCGAACGGGCCCTCGAAGTTGGTGAGCCGCACGGTGAAGCGGCCTGAACCGGACGGTTCAGCCGACTGCTCTCCGGCCGGGTCGGCCGTCACCACGGGATCGCTCACGCCGCAAGTATCCCAGCAGCTCAGTTCGCGGGTGCAGGCCGGTGGGCCCCGATCACCGGCGGGCGGCCTCGGCGGCGATGACCTCGCGCGCGAGCTGCCGGTAGTTGCGCGCGCCCGACGAGGCGGGATCCAGGGACGTGATCGGCGCGCCGGCCACGGTCGACTCCGGGAACTTGACCGTCTTGGTGATCACGGTCTGGTACACCTTGTCGCCGAACGCCTCGACGACGCGCTGCAGCACCTGGCGGCAGTGCGTGGTGCGGCTGTCGTACATGGTGGCCAGGATGCCTTCGAGTTCCAGGTCGAAGTTGAGCCGCTCGCGCACCTTGTCGATGGTGTCCAGCAGCAGCGCGACACCGCGCAGGCTGAAGAACTCGCACTCCAGCGGGATGAGCACGCCGTGGGCGACGGTCAGCGCGTTGATGGCCAGCAGGCCCAGCGACGGCTGGCAGTCGATGAGGATGTAGTCGTACTCCTTGCGCACCGTCTTCAGCACGCGGGCCAGCGCCATCTCGCGGGCGACCTCGTTGACGAGCTGGATCTCGGCGGCCGACAGGTCGATGTTGGCGGGCAGCAGGTGCAGCCCGGCGACGTCGGTCTTGATGATGACGTCCTCGGCGGTCACGTCGTCCTGCATGAGCAGGTTGTAGACGGACAGGTCGAGGTTGTGCGGGTTGACGCCCAGGCCCACCGACAGCGCGCCCTGCGGGTCGAAGTCGACGAGCAGCACCTTGCGGCCGTACTCGGCCAGGGCCGCGCCCAGGTTGATGGTGGTCGTGGTCTTGCCCACGCCGCCCTTCTGGTTCGCCATCGCGATGATCCGCGCCGGGCCGTGCCGATCGGTCGGCATCGGTTCGGGGATCTCCTTGCGGGCGGTGTAGGCCGACGGATCAGCCGGACCCAGGTCAGCACCGAGGTCCATGCGGGACTGTTCCGCCCGCAGCGTCGAGGTCCATGCCTCCGCGCGCCCGTTGCCTGCCATCTCCGCTACGCCCTTCCCGACGACATCCGTCCGGCCGGATGAGGCACCGTCGTGAGTGGGCCATCAGCTCCCCGACCGGCCGCATGCGTGTCGTCGTCGTCCGACTGTACGTCACCGACCACCTCGGCGTACCGCCACGGCTCGGCGTGTCTTCACGATCCCGGCCGACCGTGCACCCGGCGCTGGTCCCCGCGCGACGTGAACAGCATGAGGCCGGCGGCGCGCGAGCGCCACCGGCCTCAGGAAAACACTGGTCAGAGCAGCGAGTCGACGTCCACGGCGGTGAGGCCGTGCGCCTCGGCCACCGGGCCGTAGGTGATCTCGCCCGCGTGGGTGTTCAGGCCCAGCTTCAGGGCGGGGTCGCGGCGCAGCGCCTCCTGCCAGCCGTAGTTGGCCAGCTCGACGGCGTACGGCAGGGTCACGTTGGTCAGCGCGTAGGTGCTGGTGTGCGGGACCGCGCCGGGCATGTTCGCCACGCAGTAGAAGACCGACTCGTGCACCTTGTACACCGGGTTGGCGTGGGTGGTCGGGTGCGAGTCCTCGAAGCAGCCGCCCTGGTCGATCGAGATGTCGACGAGCACGCTGCCCGGCTTCATCCGGCTCACCAGCTCGTTGCTGACCAGCGTCGGGGCTTTCGCGCCGGGCACCAGCACCGCGCCGATGACCAGGTCGGCCTCCAGCACCGCCTTCTCCAGCTCGAACGCGTTCGACATGACGGTGCGGACCTGGCCGTGGAACTGCTGGTCGACCTCGCGCAGCTTCTTGATGTTCTTGTCCAGCACGGTGACCTCGAAGGCCAGGCCGTGGGCGATGGTCGCGGCGTTCATGCCGGACACGCCCGCGCCGATGACGACGGCCTTGGCCGGGCGCACGCCGGGCACGCCGCCGGGCAGCACGCCCCGGCCGCCCGCGAAGCGCATCAGGTGGTACGCGCCGACCTGCGGGGCGAGCCGGCCGGCCACCTCGCTCATCGGGGCCAGCAGCGGCAGGGCGCGGTCGGCGGTCTCGACCGTCTCGTACGCGATGCCGGTGACCTTCTGCGTCATCAGCGCGTCGGTGCACTCCTTGGAAGCGGCCAGGTGCAGGTAGGTGAACAGCACCTGCCCCTCGCGCATGCGGTGGTACTCCTCGGCGATGGGCTCCTTGACCTTCAGGATCAGCTCGCCCTCGGCCCACACCTCGTCAGCGGTGGGCAGGATGCGCGCGCCGGCCGCCACGTACTCCTCGTCGGTGATGGAGGAGCCCAGACCGGCGCCGGTCTCGATGACGACGTCGTGTCCGTTGCGGACGAACTCGTGTACGCCCGCCGGGGTGATCGCCACCCGGTACTCGTGGTTCTTGACCTCGCGGGGGATACCGACCTTCACGACTGCACCTTCCTCGATCCTGCGCTTGCGGGAGGGCCCGACGGCACCGTTGCCCCAGGTCTACCCCCCGCGGCGGCAGTCTAGGCCCGGAAAACAGCCCGAAGCGCTTGACAGGATGCAAGCTGATGCCTTGCCGGCTTGACATGGTGTCAACACGGCAGACCTGCCGCCCTGCGATCAACTCAAGGATAGTGCTGAATCGGATATTTACCGCTTACCGCCCGCCCGGCGGGCGTCAGCGGGGCGGGAGCGGGGCGTCGGCGGGGCGGAGGTTCTTGAAACCCTCGTCGCGGGCGCGGGCGGCGGCGAGCAGGCCGCCGACGGCCGGGCCGTTGGTGATGCGGCCGTCGAAGACCATGGCCACGGCTTCGTCCAGGGGGACGAGATCGACCTGCATGTCGGCCTCCTCGTCGGCGCGGGCGTGGCGCTCGTGCTCGGGGATCTCGGACAGGTCGCGGGCCAGGAAGACGCGGATCATCTCGTCGCTGCAGCCGGGCGTGGTGAACATGTCCACCAGCAGGTCGATCCGGCCCGCGGCGAGGTCGGCCTCCTCGGCCAGCTCGCGCAGCGCCGCGGCGGCCAGACCCTCGCCCTGCACGTCGATCAGGCCCGCGGGCAGCTCCCACAGGTAGCGGCCGACCGGGTGCCGGTACTGGCGGACCAGGACGACCCGGCCGGCATCGTCCAGCGCGACCACGCCCACCGCGCCGACATGGCGCACCACGTCCCGCCCCGCGACCGCTCCCCCGGGCATCGTCACCTGGTCGGTGACCACCCGGAAGATGTGCCCCTTGAACCGCTCGGTGCTGCCGACGACCTCGTACACACGGGCTCCTGTCCTTCAAACGACGCTGGTCGCAGGCGAAGAGCCTGCGACCAGCGTGCTTGTTCGGTTGTCCGGCCCGGGTCAGCGCTTGGCGGCCACCGGCTCGGCCGCCTCCGCCACGCCGGGCAGCTGGTCGGCCTGAGCATAGGCGATCGCCGCTCCCACCAGACCCGAGAACAGCGGGTGCGGGTGTGTCGGGCGGCTCTTCAACTCCGGGTGCGCCTGCGTGGCCACGAAGTACGGGTGCAGCTCCCGGTCCAGCTCCACGAACTCGACCAGCTTGCCGTCCGGCGAGGTGCCCGAGATGTGCAGGCCGGCCTTGGTCAGCGCCGGGCGGTAGGCGTTGTTGACCTCGTACCGGTGCCGGTGCCGCTCGCTGACCTCGGTCGCGCCGTACACCTCGGCCACGATCGAGCCGGGCGTCAGCTTCGCCGGGTACGCCCCCAGGCGCATGGTGCCGCCCAGGTCGCCCTTGCCCGCGACGATGTCCTCCTGGTCGGCCATCGTCGAGATGATCGGGTCCGGGGTCTGCTCGTCGAACTCCAGCGAGCTGGCCTTGGCGACCCCGGCCACGTGGCGGGCCACCTCGATGGCCATCGTCTGCAGGCCCAGGCACAGGCCGAGGGTCGGGATCCGGTTCTCCCGCGCGTACTTCACCGCGCCGATCTTGCCTTCGATGCCGCGCACGCCGAAGCCGCCCGGGATGACCACGCCGTCGACGTGGGCGAGCGCCTTGGCCGCGCCCTCGGCGGTCTGGCAGTCGTCGCTGGGCACCCACTTCAGCTTCACCTTGGCCCGGTGGCCGAACCCGGCCGCCCGGATCGCCTCGGACACCGACAGGTACGCGTCCGGCAGGTCGATGTACTTGCCGACGAGCGCGATGGTGACCTCGTGCACCGGGTGGTGCACCCGCTCCAGCAGGTCGTCCCAGGTGGACCAGTCCACGTCACGGAACGACAGGCCCAGCCGACGCACCACGTACGCGTCCAGACCCTCGCGGTGCAGCACCTTCGGGATGTCGTAGATGCTCGGCGCGTCGGGGGCCGAGACCACCGCCTCGGCGTCGACGTCGCAGTACAGGGCCAGCTTGCTCTTCATTCCCGCCGGGATCTCCCGGTCGGAGCGGCAGACCAGCGCGTCCGGCTGGATGCCGATGTTGCGCAGGGCGGCCACCGAGTGCTGGGTCGGCTTCGTCTTCAGCTCGCCCGACGGCGCCAGGTACGGCACCAGCGACACGTGCAGGTAGAAGCAGTTGTCGCGGCCCACGTCGTGGCGGATCTGCCGGATCGACTCCAGGAACGGCAGCGACTCGATGTCGCCGACCGTGCCGCCGACCTCGGTGATCACCACGTCGGGGGTGCGGCCGTGCTCGTCTGGCTCGGCCATGGCCCGGATCCGGGACTTGATCTCGTTGGTGATGTGCGGGATGACCTGCACGGTGTCGCCGAGGTACTCACCGCGGCGCTCTTTGGCGATCACCGCCGAGTAGATCTGCCCCGTGGTGACGTTGGCCTTGGCCGACAGGTCACGGTTGAGGAAGCGCTCGTAGTGCCCCACGTCGAGGTCGGTCTCGGCCCCGTCCTCGGTGACGAAGACCTCGCCGTGCTGAAACGGGTTCATCGTCCCAGGGTCGACGTTGAGATAGGGGTCGAGCTTCTGCATGACCACCCGCAGACCGCGAGCGGTGAGAAGAGTGCCGAGGCTGGAGGCCGTGAGCCCCTTGCCGAGCGAGGAGGCGACGCCTCCCGTAACGAAAATATGCTTGGTCGTCCGCGCTGCTACCACGGGGTTTCACCCTAACACGGGTCAGGCGTTCATCCGCGGGCTACGTACCCGAAACCGCCTCCGGGGTGTCGTCGCTCACCGTCACGGGCGACGGGGCCTCCTCCGCGATGCGGGTCCGATCGGCGGCATGCCCGAGCACCCGCATCGCCCCGAGCGTGAGCACCGGGATCGCGGTGGCCGCCGCCGCGCCGGTCACGTTCAGCGCCGCGCCGCCCAGCAGACCGCCCAGGATCGACGCCAGGCCGATGCCGGCCACCGCAGCCCGGATGGGCGGGTAGATGCCGTACAGCCGCTTCAGGCCGCCCCACGGGCGCATCAGCACCACCCACAGGAACACCGCCGACACCAGCGCCAGGACGGTCAGCGGGCTGGTCACCAGGGCGATGCGGTTGGCGTCGAGCAACCGGTTGAGCGTCGGGCCGGACGTGCCGTCGGACAGCTGGGTGAGGAAACGGCCCAGGCTGCCCTGCTGGTCCACCGGCTGGCGCACGTCGATGAGCGCGAACACCACGGTCGCCGCCACCCCGGCGGCCATCGCCAGGGCCAGCCGCTTGAACGTGAGCCAGCCGCCCGGACACAGCGCGGCGGTCAGGCACACCCCCGCGGTCAGCGCGACCGCGCCGCCCGCGTCGGCGCCCAGCGCCGGGATGCCGACCAGCAGCACACCCGCCGCGCCGATCGCGCTGACCAGCAGCGGCCGGTTGCGCTGCGGCACCAGCTGGGCGAGGGTGCCCGCGGTGAGCAGCACCCCGGCGAAGAAGACGCCCATGCCGACCATGCCGATGCCCGCGTAGCGGGTGCCTTCCAGGACCGAGTAACCGGCTACGCCATTGAGCTGCAGCCTGGCCCCGGTGAGCAGGTCGATGCCGACCACGGCGGCGGCGATGGCGGCCACCACCCCGACCGGGCCCAGGGTGCGCTTGCGGTACACCGGCAGCCGGACCGTGACGAAGGTGAGCAGCAGGGTGATACCGGCCGTGACCAGGCCGAAGATCAGCCCGCGACGGCCGAATCGCCACCACGGCACCACGCCGGCGATCAGCGCGGCCGGCAGCGCCAGCGACGCCCCGGTCAGCAGCACCTCCAGGACGCTCACCAGCCGCTGCGGGGGCGGGGTGGGACCGGTCGGCCCGGCATGGCGGTAACTGCGCCGCAGCAGCGGCACCACGGCCGTGAACAGGCCGATCTGCACCAGCGCCAGCAGCCAGAAGAACCAGGCGGACACGGTACGGGCCGCCGCGGCGCGCCGGTCGGCGTCGGTGCCCGCCGCGGTCGCCTGGTCCAGATCCGCCGGACGCCCGTCGGCCAGCACGGCCGCGTGGCCGACCATGATCCGCTTGGGGATCTCGCGGCCGAGCAGGTGCAACGCGGTCGGCGCGAGGTCGACCAGCTGCAGGTAACCGGCCCGGCCGGTGGTGGCCGAGGTCAGGTAGCCGCCCTCCCAGCCCTTGCCGTCGGCGATCACCGCGTGCAGCCGCGAGCTGGCCTCGGTGTCGGCGACCCCGGCGACCAGCAGCGTGGAGTTCTTCGGCCGGGCCGCCAGCACCTGCCCGAGCTGCTTGTCCACGGCGGCCGCCTGGCGCAGCCGCTGCGACGGCGTGCGCCCGTCGATCGCGCCCAGATCCACGATGCTGAGCAGGCACTCCGCCAGGGCCTTGCGCGCCTTGTCCGTCGCGGGCAGCGCGGGCAGATACCGGTCGACCCGGCCGAACGAGCGGGCCGCCGCGACCGCCGCCCCCGGGCCGACCGCCGCGGTGCAGCGCACCGACTCGGCCAGCGCCCCCGGCACGGTGCCGTAGGGCAGCTCGCGCTGGTGCTCGACGACCGCCTCCTGATCGGGCAGGTACGCCCCGATCGCGTCCGGCCGCTCGATGGCCACGTCCAGCTTCGGGCACAGCTGCGGGGAGTCCGGCTCGGGCTCGACGCCGCCCTCGGCGGGTTCCTTGCCGACCCCGGTCCGCTCGGCGTAGTTGCCCGCGCCGAGCGTCAGCCAGCCGTCGGCCGGGCAGGTGGGCGTGTGCGCGGACCGGGTCGACAGGGAGCCGATCGAGCCGCGCTCGGCCAGCTTCCACAGGTTCGGGGTCCGGTCGGCGTCGATGTCGTCCCAGCGCAGCCCTGGCGCGCCCGCGATGAGCACGTAGTCGGCCTCGTCGTCCTCGACCGGCCCGGCGGCCGCCGGGGAGGCCGTCCCGGCCAGGGCGAGACCGAGCAGCGCCAGCAGGGTCAGCAGGAGGGCCGTGGGGAGGGGAGCCGGCCGGCGAAGCATCAGAGCTGCCCCGCGCGGTCGTCGGCGGCCAGTTCCGCGTACACGGCGCGCACGCCGTCGATGCTGGCCTGCTCGTCGGGCCAGGTGGCGGCCTGCGCCAGGCCGCGCTCGCCCAGCCGCGCCCGTGCCTGCTCGTCGCCGAGCAGCTTGCGCACCGCGCTGTCCAGGCCGTCGGGGTCGTTCGGCTCGATCAGGTGCGCGCCGTCGCCGACCAGCTCGGGGATGCCGCCGACCGCGGTGGCGATCAGCGGCAGCCCGCCGCTGAGGGCCTCCTGCGCGAACAGCTGGCGGGCCTCCCAGACGCTGGTGACCACGGCCAGGTCCGCGGCCGCGATCAGGTCGCCGACGTCGGTGCGGTGCCCGAGCAGGGTGACCGGGGACCGCAGCTGCGAGATCTGCGCGGCGAGGTCGAGGTACGACGGGCCTTCGCCCGCGATGAGCACCCGCGGCACCGGGGACATGTCCCGCCAGCGCGCCGCGACGGAAACGAGCGTGTCGTACGCCTTCTGCGGGTGCAGCCGGCCCACGGACAGCACCAGCGGCACCCCGTCGGGCAGGCCCAGCCCGGAACGCACCGCGGCCCGGCTGCGCCGGGTGCGTCGCAGCCGCGGGGCGGCCACCGGGGCCAGCCGGGCGTCCGCCGCGCCGACCGCGTGGGCGCGCGCGACCAGATCGGTGGAGGCGCCGAGGGTGACCGCGGAGGAACGGGCCACGATCCGCTCCACCAGGGTGTGCACCCGGCCGCGCAGCCCGGCCCGCAGGGGCGCGTTGTGCCAGGTCGTCACCAGCGGGCACGGCGGGCGCGACAGCGCGGCGGCCAGCCCGGCGCGCAGCCCGTGCGCGTGCACCACGGCCGGGCGCGACGTGGCCAGGAACTGGCGCAGGGTGCGCACCGCCCGCATGTCACTGGGGTGCAGCTCGGCGGGGATCTCGACGGGGTGGAAGCGCGCGCCGCGGTCGGTGAAGCGGAAGTGCTGCTCGGTCGCGGCGGGACCGCACACGGTCACCTCGCACCCGGCCCGGCTCAGCCCCTCGGCCAGCGCGGCCACGTGCTGGCCGATCCCGCCCGTGCTGGAGGCGAGCAGCAGCACGACGCTGCCGGTCCATTCCGTCCCCGTGGTCAACGGTCCTCCTGCCCTCGCCCGCCGCGCCCGCCCGGTCACCCGCGTCGGCGGCTCACCCGCTCGAGCAGCGGACGCAGGTCCGGCAGGTCGAGCAGGGCGCACACGATCAGGAAGACTACAAGCGACACGCCACCGGACAGCATGCCCTGTCCGACCAGACCCATGATGCCTGGGGTCCCGGTGACGAGCGCCCGGCCCGCCTCGACGCCCGCGACGGCCCCGGCCAGCCCGGCCGCCGAAGCGGCCAGCGCGGCACGGAACAGGCCGGTCAGGGCGTTACCGCCCACCCGGGCCCGGACCGCCGCCGCCAGCAGCGCCGCCATCACGAGCATGCCGATCGAGTTCGCCGCGCCCAGCGCCGCCGCCCGCTGCGAGTCCGGCAGCAGCCCGGACAGGATCACCGCGGCGGCGAGCGTGACCGCCCAGCCGCCGCTGACCCCGAGCGCGGCGAGCCGGTTCGCGCCCACCGCGTACAGGGTGCGCTGGTGCAGGGCGGCCAGCCCGTAGCCGAGCAGACCGGGCGCGAACGCGAGCACCGCCGCGGCCAGCGCGGTCGCACCGTCGCCCTCGGTCAGGAACGCGGCCGCCGGAGCGGCCACCGCGGCCAGGCCCGCCGCGCCGAGCCCACTGAGCAGCAGCACCGCCCGGCTGGTACGGCCCACGGTGAGCCGCAGCGTGTGCTGGTCGGCGGTGGCGAACGCGGTCGCGATCGCCGGGTACGCGGCCGTCGCGGCGGGCACCGCGAGCACCGCCCACGGCAGCAGGTACAGCGTCATCGCGAAGTTGTAGAGCGTGTTGGCCGACGCCCCGCCGCCGACGGGGTGGACGCGCCCGGCCAGGATGATCGCGACCAGCAGCGCCACCTGCTGCGCCACGACCGTGGCCGCGCCCGCCAGCGCCAGTGAGCTCATCCGCCGCCGCTGCGCGGGTTCCACCCGGAACACCGGTCGCAGCCGCAGGCCCAGCCGGCTGACCGGGATCAGCAGGCACAGCGTGAGCACGACCACGCCGAGGGTGGTCCCGACCGACAGGATCGCCAGCTCGCCCCCGCTGACCGTGCCCGGCTCCGGGTCAGCCCCAGCCTCGGCGGCGAACCACAGGTACGCGCCGATCACGGTCAGGCTCGACAGCAGCGGCGCGAGCACCGGCCACGCGAACCGGCGGTGCGCGTGCAGCACACCGGTCAGCACGATGCCGATGCCGTAGAGCGGCACCTGCGGCGCGAACACCCGCAGCATCGCCACGCCGTCCTCGTGCAGCTCCGGCGGCGCGGTCGCCTGCAGCAGGGTGACCAGGGGGTCCGCCGCCAGCCACAGCACCGCCGCCAGCGGGATCAGGGCAGCCAGCGCCCAGGTGAGCAGCGCGGACACGGTGCGGCGCACCTGCTCGCGGTCACCGGCCGCCAGCGGCCCGGCCAGCAGCGGCACCACCAGCCCGGCCAGCGCGCCACCGGCCACGATCTCGAAGATGATGTTGGGGATGGTGTTGACGGCCAGGTACATGCCGCTGAGCCCGCCGTCGCCGACGGTCTGCGAGAACACCAGGGTGCGCGCGAAACCCGCCAGGCGGGCCAGCACGGTCAGGCCCGCGATCAGCGTCGCGGCGCCGGCGATGCGGGCCGCTGCCGGGCCGGCGGCCGAGGGGGCCGCGGCCTTGTCGTCAGCGGTCACGGTCATGAAGCGGTACGGCGCGGCGCCCGTGCTCGTGGCCTCGGCTTGTCCGCGCCCGGCTCGGCCGGGTCGGTGACGCCCATGGCGTGGTCTGCCCCGTCTTCGCCCGCGGCGTGGTCGGCCCGGGCGACGTCCGCGGCGCGGTCGGCCCGGACGACGTCCGCGGCGCGGTCGGCCTCGTCCGCCGCGGCCGGCGCACCGGCGGCGGGGGAAGCGGGCTTGGGTGCGGCCGCCTTCACGGACTTCTTCGCGATCTTCGGCTTGACCTCGGCCCCGTGCACCGGGGTCACCGGCGTGGCCATCGCGCCGGTCGCGGGCGGCAGCGGCGCGGCAGGCGGCTCGGCGGCCGATCGCGGCGGGGCGATCGGCGACGCGGCGGTGCTCGGCTTGGCCGCCGGGATGCGGCCCCAGGCGTCGATCTCGCGGAGCACCGGGGTGCGTTCGATGACCTTGGTGAAGCTGACCTTCTCGCTGGCGGCGGTCAGCGCGGCGATCCCGGCGAGCATGGCCGCGCGGCCGAACAGGCCGGTGCGGGCGGTCACACTGACGCCGAGCAGCGCGCCCAGCGCGTTCGCGCCGGAGTCGCCGAGCATGATCTCCTCGCCGAGGTCGGCGGGCAGCAGGCTCGCGCTCGCGCCGACCGGACCGGCGACCAGGCCGCCCGCGCGGGTGACGGTCAGCGGCGCACCGACCAGCAGACCGGCCTTGAGCGCCCGGCCGGGACGCAGGTCCAGCAGGTTCATCAGGTTCGCGCTGCCGGCGATCACGCCCGCGCCCAGCGCCACCTCGGCCGCCCGGCCCAGCCGGCCCCGGCCGCGGCGGTCCGGCAGCAGCGCGGCGGCGACGAGCGCGCCCGCGCCCACTCCGGCGATCTTCACGAGGCCGCTGGTGACCCGGCCCTCACGCAGCGCCCGCAGGTGGCCCCGGAAGCCCTTGTCGGCCTTCTGGTCGGGGCGCGCGCCCACGACGTCGTCGTACAGGCCGACCGCGCCGCTGGACAGGCCCGCGGCCAGCGCGGCTGCCGCGGTGCGCGGGTCGCCCGCGCCCAGCGCGCTGGTGACACTCGCCGAGACCGCCAGCGCGGGGCCGCCGGCCAGGGTGAGGGTGCGCCCGCGGAAGTTCGTGCGCTCCAGCTCCTTGGCCCGGGGCTGGTCGCGCACCACACGCAGTGCGGCCCGGGCGCCGTAAGCGCCCAGGCCGATCAGTGCCGCTCTGGCGAGTAAACCCACGTCAGCTCACTTCTGCTGCTGCGGCAGGAGGGCGCTGGCGTTGGGGCCGACGCCGTAGTGGCCGGCCTTGCTGTCGGCGAACTGCTCGTACAGCGCCAGCGCCGCGGCGACCTGGCCCTGCACCGTCTCCGCGTTGTCGACGGTCGAGATGGTCTTGGCGAGCGTGGCGTCGTCGCGTACCTCGAGCATGAGGTTGCCCTCGCCGCCGAGCACGCCGCCGACCACCGCGACACCCGCGTGGTCGAACTGCACCGCGGTGGTGACCACGGACGCGTTCTTGCCGCCCGCCTGGCTGTCGGTGTACGGCGAGCCGCTGACCAGCACGACCGCCTCGGCGGGGCCGGTCACGGCACCGCTGGTGGTCAGGTAGCCGAGCTTGCTGTACGCGGCGAGCACCGCGGCGCGGTCCGGGGCGGGCACGGCCGGGCTGCGGTCCAGCAGCACCGCGGCCAGCAGCGCGCTGGACGACTCGACGCCGTCGCTGTTGGCCGGGATCGCCGTGGTGGGCACGCTGGCCGGCTCGGCCTTGTTCTCCAGATCGAGCAGCTCGACGCTGTTGTCCGGGTTGAAGAACTTGTCGGTCAGCTCGACCGTTCCGGCGATCTTGGCACCGGCCGTCTTGAGGATGCTCTCGACACCCTCGACCTGGTCGCGGCCCGAGGGCAGCACCAGCAGCAGGATGCGGCGGTTGGTGAGCTTGCCGTTCAGCATGATCGGCGCGGCCTCGGTGACGAACTGCTCCTCGCGGTTGGCCTGGTCGCGCAGGCCGGTCACCTGGTCGCGCAGCTGCGAGTTGGTCGCGCGCAGCGCGTTGACGTTCTTCTCGAGGGCGTCGGCCGCCGGGCCGTTGAGCGCGGCGGTCCCCACGACCAGCCCGATCGCCAGCGCGAGGAACACGGCGGTCATGGACACCACGTGGTACCTGAAGTTGATCACGTCAGAGCCTCTTGATCGTCCGGGTTCCTAGAACAGCCGCTGCAGGTGGAACATCACGTCGTCCCACCACTCCGCGGCCAGCGACAGGTAGGCCTTGCCGACCGTGGACACGGCGACGGCCGCGGCCATAGCCGCAATGGCGGACAATACCAGCAAAAGCAATGAGGAACCTGAAATGCTCTGCCGGTAGAGCCGGCTCACACCCTTGGCGTCGACCAGCTTGCCGCCCACCCGCAGGCGGGTGAGGAATGTCGAAGCCATACCCCCGCGGCCCTTGTCCAGAAACTCGACCAGCGTCGCGTGGGTGCCGACCGCCACGATCAGGGTCGCGCCCTTCTCGTCGGCCAGCAGCATCGCGATGTCCTCACTGGTCGCCGCCGCCGGGAAGGTGATCCCGGACACACCGAGCTGGTGCACCCGGTCCAGGCCCGGGGCCCGGCCGTCGGGATAGGCATGCACGACGACCTCGGCGCCGCAGCGCAGCACGTCGTCGGTGACCGAGTCCATGTCACCGATGATCATGTCGGGGGTGTAGCCCGCCTCGACCAGCGCGTCCGCGCCGCCGTCCACACCGATCAGCACCGGCTTGAACTCGCGGATGTAGGGCCGCAGCACGTCCAGATCGGCCTTGTAGTCGTAGCCGCGCACCACGATCAGGCAGTGCCGCCCGGAGATCTGGGTCTTGATATCGGGCACGCCGACACCGTCGAGCAGCAGCTCCCGCTCCTGCTTGAGGTACTCCATGGTGTTGGCGGCGAACGCCTCCAGCTGCACCGACAGGCCCTCGCGGGCGTCGAGCATGGCCTTGGCGATGGTGTCGCCGTCCTGGCGCACCCCGTGCGCCACCGGCTCACCGCGCACGAAGACGGTGTTGCCCTCGACCCGGACCGAGTCACCCTCGCGGATCTGCTGGAACACCCCTTCGCCGAGATCGTCGAGCAGGGTGATGCCGGCCTCGACCAGCACCTGGGGACCAAGGTTGGGGTAGCGGCCCGAGATGGAGGGCTTGGCGTTCAGCACCGCCGCCACCCCCACGGCCACCAGGGAGTCGGCGGCGACCCGGTCGATGTCGACGTGATCGATCACGGCGATCTCGCCGGGGCGCAGTCGACCGACCAGACGTTTGGTCCGGCGGTCGAGCCGTGCGGTGCCGGTGAGGATCCCCAGTTCGGCGGTCCGGGTCCGGCGCAAGGTGGGAAGACGCATCGCAGCCATCCTGGCATGTCAGTCCGGTATTGGCGCGTACGACACCCGTTGATCGGCCCATACGGGCTGAATTGTGATGTCTGAAACCTCGCGCGACATCAACGGTAACCGCAACGGCACATCAGCGCCGACCCTCATGATCGACGCCTACAGTGAGCCGCGTGATCTACGTCATGCTCGCCGGAGCCATCCTCGCCGAAGTCGTCGCCACGGTCTGCCTACGCGCCTCCGCGGGCTTCACCAAGCCGATCCCGTCCGTAGTGGTGGTCGTGGGTTACGTCACCGCCTTCGTGCTGCTGAGCCAGGTGCTCAAGCGCGGCATGGCGCTCGGGCTGGCGTACGGCATCTGGGCGGGCATCGGCGTGGCCCTGGTCGCCCTGGCCGGAGTGGTCTTCTTCCAGGACCGGTTCAGCTGGCTCCAGGTCGTCGGCCTGGCCCTGGTCGCCGCGGGCGTCGTCGCCCTGGAACTGGGCCGGCAGCACTGACCCACCCGCCTTTTGATCGACGTTGGCCTATCACATCGAGTTCGATCTCGAAATAGTCGACGTAATAGGCCAGCGTCGATGCAAATCGGACGGAGCCGGCCCTCGTGACGCGGCGAGGGCGGTGCGCGCCACCCGGGGGTGGGGCGCACCGCCCTCAGCGGTGGTACGGGCTCAGGCGGCGCGTTCGCGGGCCGCGACGGCCAGCAGTTCCTCCGCGTGCGCGATGCCCAGGTCCGAGTCCGGCAGGCCGGCCAGCATGCGGGCCAGCTCACGAGCCCGCTCGGTCTCCTCGACGACACGCACGCCGCTCGTGGTGATCGCGCCGCCGGTGTCCTTGGCCACCACCAGGTGGCGGTCGGCGAACGCGGCGACCTGCGGCAGGTGCGTGACGACCAGCACCTGGTGGTTGCGGGCCAGCCGGGCCAGCCGCCGTCCGATCTCCACCGCGGCGCGGCCGCCGACACCCGAGTCGACCTCGTCGAAGACCAGCGTCGGCGGGCCGCCGACACCGGCGAACACCACCTCGATCGCCAGCATCACCCGGGACAGTTCACCGCCGGACGCGCCCTTCTGCAGCGGCAGCGCGGGCGCACCCGGGTGTGCCAGCAGGCGCAGCTCGATGTCGTCGGCGCCGTCGGGGGTCACCCCGGACTCGACTCCCTCGACCACGAGGCTGATGTCACCGGCGGGGCGCGGCACGACCAGCACCGAGATGCGGGCGTGCGGCATGGCCAGCCCGGCCAGCTCCACGGTCACCTTGTCGGCGAAGCGGCCGGCGGCCTCCAGCCGCGCCGCGCGCAGCTTCGCGGCCAGCTCGGCGACCTCGCCGGCGAGCCGGTTCATCTCCCGCTCCAGCTCCTCCAGCAGCTCGTCGGAGGTGTCCAGCGCGGCCAGCCGGGACCGGGCGTTGTCTGCCCAGGCGATGACGCCGTCGACGTCGTCGGCGTACTTGCGGGTCAGCGAGCGCAGCGCGGCGCGCCGCTCGTAGATCTGCTGCAGGCGCGCCGGGTCGGCGTCCAGGCTGGCCAGGTATGTCGAGAGCTCCACCGAGACGTCGCCGAGCAGCGACGCGGCCTCCTCCAGGCGGGCGGCGTACTCCCCCAGCTTCGCGTCCACGGTGGACTGCGACTCCAGGGTGCGCCGGGCCGTGCCGACCAGGCTGGTCGCGTCCTCGCTGTCGGTCTCGCCGCCGCCCGCGATCGCCTGGTGCGCGATGTGCGCGGCAGTCCGCAGCCCCTCGGCGTGCTCCAGCCGCTGGGCCTCGGCCCGCAGCTCCTCATCCTCGCCGGCCTGCGGGTCGACCCGCGTGATCTCGTCGAGGCCCAGCCGCAGCAGGTCGGCCTCCTGCGCCCGGGTGCGCATGTTGGCGCGCCGGTCGGCGAGGTCGTCGGCCACGCCTCGCCAGCGGCCGAACAGCTCCTTGAACTCCACCAGCAGCTTCTCGTGCTCCGGACCGGCGAAGCGGTCCAGCGCGCCGCGCTGCTCCGACGGGCGCAGCAGGCGCAGCTGGTCGGACTGGCCGTGCACCGCCACGACCTGCTCGCCGACGTCGCTGAGCAGCGACACCGGCACAGTACGGCCGCCCACGTGGGCCTTGGACCGGCCCTCGACGGTGACGGTGCGGCTCATCAGCAGCGTGCCGTCGTCGTCGCCCTCGGCTCCGGCCTCGGCCACTCGGGCGGCCACGGCACTGGCCGCGTTGCCCGCCAGCCGCAGTCGGCCTTCGACGGTGGCGCGGCCCGGCTCGGCCCGCACCCGGCCGGCGTCGGCACGCCCGCCGAACAGCAGCCCCAGCCCGGTGACGACCATGGTCTTGCCGGCACCGGTCTCACCGGTGATGACATTCATGCCACGGGTCAGCGGGAGGGTGGTGTCCTCGATCACGCCGAGACCGGTGATACGCAACTCTTCCAGCACAGCAGATGACAGTAGCCCGCCCCTCCGACAGTGTCACGCCGGGCCGCCGAGGCACCTGCCGATATGGGAATGTTCCGCACCATCGAGGACCCGGTCGCGGCGCGGCTCGCCGGCCGTCGGGGTCCCCCGTCAGTGGCCGGTCGCGTGCCGCTGCCCGTGCGCCCGCCAGCCCTCCACCGGCAGCCCGAACTTGGCCACCAGCCGGTCGGTGAACGGCCGCGGCCGCAGCCGCGCCACCCGCACCGGCAGCGCCCCGCGCCGCACCGTGACCTGCGCGCCCGGTGCGAGACTGAACACCCGGCGGCCGTCGCAGCTCAGCAGCGCGTGTTCGGTGTACGGATCGATGGTGATCTGGATCGTCGAGTCCGGCGCGGTCACCAGCGGGCGGCTGAACAACGCGTGCGCGCTGATCGGCACCAGCAGCAGCGCCTCCACCCGCGGCCACACCACGGGTCCGCCGGCCGAGAACGCGTACGCCGTCGAACCCGTCGGCGTGGCGCACACCACACCGTCGCAGCCGTAGCGCGACAGCGGGCGACCGTCCACATCGACCAGCAGTTCGAGCATGCGCTCGCGGCTGCCCTTCTCGACGCTGACCTCGTTGAGCGCCCACGACTCGGCGATGACCTCACCGGCCAGTTCAGCGGTCACGTCGATGGTCAGCCGCTCCTCGACGCTGTACTCCCGCGCGACCACGTCGCGCACCGCCGTGTCCAGGTCCGCGATCTCGGCCTCGGCCAGGAAGCCGACCTTGCCCAGGTTGATGCCCAGCAGCGGGACGCCCTCCGGGCGAGCCAGCTCCGCCGCGCGCAGCAGCGTCCCGTCACCGCCCAGCGCGAACACGATCTCCGCGCCCTGGGCCGCGCACGCGCCCGACATCGGCGTCACCCCGGACAGGTCCAGGTCCTCGGCCTCCTCGGCCACCACCCGCACGCTGAACCCCGCCGCGATCAGGTCCCGCGCCACGGTGCGGGCGTGATCGGTCGAGTCCTTCCGGCCGGTATGGGTGACCAGCAGCGCCACGCGCTCCGTCATTCAGTCCTCCGTGTCGGGTGCGTTCGGCACCCCAGCCTCCACCACGGCGCGGATGTCGTCCACCGCGGGGGCGGGTGCGTCACGCCGGAACCACACGAAGAACTCCACGTTGCCCGACGGACCGGGCAGCGGGCTCGCCGTCACCCCGGCCACGCCCAGCCCGAGCGTGCCCGCGGCCGCGGCGACGTCCAGCACCGCCTCGGCCCGCAGCGCCGGATCGCGCACCACACCGCCGGCGCCGACCCGCTCCTTGCCGACCTCGAACTGCGGCTTGACCATCAGCACCAGGTCGCCGTCGGTGCACGCGGCCAGCGCGGGCAGCACCAGCCGCAACGAGATGAACGACAGGTCGGCCACGGTCAGCTCGACCACCCCGCCGATCACCTCGGGCGTCAGCGTGCGCACGTTGGTGCGCTCGTGCACCTTCACCCGCTCGTCGGTACGCAGCGACCAGGCGAGTTGGCCGTAGCCCACGTCCACGGCGACGACCTCGGCCGCGCCGCTGCGCAGCAGCACGTCGGTGAAGCCGCCGGTCGAGGCGCCCGCGTCCAGGCAGCGGCGGCCCTCGACGGTCAGGCCGTGCGGCGTGAACGCGGCCAACGCCCCGGCCAGCTTGTGCCCACCCCGGGACACGTAGTCGTCGCCGGTGGACTCGCCGACCACGCGTACCGCGTCGGCCGGGTCGACCATGGCCGCGGCCTTGTGCGCCACAGAGCCCTTGACCTCGACCCGGCCCGCGGCGATCAGCTCGCCGGCATGGTCGCGGGAACGGGCCAGCCCGCGGCGGACCAGCTCCGCGTCCAGGCGGGTACGTCGTGCCATGTGCGTCAGGCCTCGATCGCGGTCAGGACTTCCCGCAACGTCTTGTGCGCGGCCTCGTACGCCGCCAGCTGCTCGGCCAGCGGCAGATCGGCGGTGTTCGCCACGGCCCGGACCGCCGCGTCCACCGCGTGGTGGCCGGTCGGGCCGGGCATGAGCGTCGCCGGTGTCGGCATCGGACGCGGCGCCGGCACCGCCGACGGCGAGAACGACAGCGGCAGCTGCGGTGAGGTCACGCGGTCGCCGCCCTACCGGCGGGGGCCTTCTTGGCCGCGGTCTTCTTGGCCGGAGCCTTCTTCGCGGCCACCGGCACGTCGGGTGCGGAGCTGAACGCGACCGGGGCCACCGGCTCGGGGCTGCCGGACGTCGCCTTGGCGACGGCGTCGATCGCGGTGGCGGCGTCCACTCCGGCGACGGTCTTCGCGGCCTTCTTCGCCACGGTCTTCACCGGCTTGCGGGCCGCCGCGGCGCCCTTGATCGGGGCCTCCTGGGCGGGTTCCGCCTTCGCCGCTGGTGCCTTCTTCGCCGGCGCGGCCTTCACCACGGGCGTGGTCTTCTTGACCCGCTTGGCGACTGCCGCCGGGGTGGTCGTGACGGGCTCCGCGGGCTTGGTCTCCTCGGCGGCCTTCGCCGGAGCAGTCTTCGCCGGAGCGACGGCCTTCTTGGCGATGGCCTTCTTCGCCACCGGCGCGGTCGCGACCACCGGGCTCGCGGCGGCGGAGGAACCGTTGGTCGTGGACGCGGGCCGGTCGGCCTTCGCCTCGCGCAACTGGCCCTCGAGGTCCTCGATCCGGGCGGTCAGCGTGGCGACCTCCTCGGCGGTGGCCAGGCCGACCCGGCCGAGCGCACGGTCCAGCTCCAGCCGCACGATGCGGGTGATCGCCTCACGGTTCTGCAAGCCGGTGGTGACCAGCTCCTCGGCCATCGTCTGCAGCTGCGACGCGGTGGCGCCGCTCTTGCCGAGCAGCTCCTTGGCCGCCTTCTTGACGGTCTTCTCCGCCTTCTTCTTCGACGCCTCGGTCAGCCCGAAGGCCAACTCCAGGTACGCCTTCACCACGTCCTGCACGGGTTCGCCCGACTTGCTCGCCACAGCGGTCACCACCTCTCCTGCCGACTGATGCCCGGTTCGGGACGCCGTTAGCGTCCCGTACCGTTCCGCGGACCAACGCTACAGTGCCGGAACCGCAGGCGCAGTGAACAGGCCCCCCAGATCGGCTGCCACGTACGTCGGACGCAGCTGGCCGCTCGCCGCGGCCGCCTCCACCGCGGTCGAGACTCCGGTCAGCACCAGCAGGCTGTCCATGCCCGCCCGGTGCGCCCCGGCGATGTCGGTGTCCAGCCGGTCGCCGACCACCAGCACCCGCCGCGCCGACGCCTGCGCCGCCGCGGTCGCGAACAGACCCGGCTCGGGCTTGCCCACCACGACGTCGGGCTCCCGCTCCAGCGCGTGTGCCAGCAGCGCGACCAGGGAACCGTTGCCGGGCAAAGGCCCGCGCAACGTCGGCAGGGTCCGGTCGGTGTTCGTCGCCATCCACCAGGCCCCCGCCCGGATCGCGACACACGCCTCCGCCAGCTGTTTCCAGCCCAGGTCCGGGCCGAAGCCCTGGACCACCGCGCGCGGGTTGTCGTCGGCGCTGTCGACGGGCCGCAGGCCGACGTCGGTCACCTCACCGCGCAGCGCGGGCGCGCCCAGCACCAGCACCGGCGCACCCGGCTCCAACCGCTGCGCCAGCAGCGCCGCGGCCGCACCGGCCGAGGTCAGCACCTCCTGCGGCTGGGCGGCGATGCCCATGCCCCGCAGCAGCGCCGCGACCTCGGCCGCACGCCGCGACGCGTTGTTCGTCGCGAAGCGCACGGCCATGCCCTGATCCCTGAGGCGCGCCAACGCATCGACCGCCCCGGGAATGGGGCGGTCGATGAGGTACAGCACGCCGTCGAGATCGAATATGACTAGGTCATAGTTCTCGACGAGCGATGTCACTTGTCTGTTTCCGCCTTCGTCGCGGGGGTGTCGACGGCAGCGGCCGTGGGCTTCTCGTCGAAGTCCTCGAGGTCGTCGTCGTCCTCGTCGGCACCGCCGTCGCGGTCCTCGTCGTCGTCATCGTCCTCGTCGTCGAGGTCGTCGTCATCCTCGTCGTCGTAGTCCTCGCCGTCGAGGTCGTCGTCGTCCTCGTCCTCGTCGTCCTCGTCGTCCACGGCCTTGGCCGAGGCGGCGCGGTCGGCGGGCTCGTCGTCCACCTCGGGCTCGTCCTCGATCTCGACGCCGTCCATCTCGAGCAGCCGCTCAGCCGCGTCGGTCACCGCGTCGGTATCGGCGGCGGCCGCCTTGGCGAACCACTCCCGAGCCTCCTCGGCACGCCCCGACGCCAGCAGCGCGTCCGCGTACGCGTACCGCAGCCGCGGCGACCAGTCCTCGCTCGACTCCACGGTCAGCTCGCGCACCTGCAGCATCGCCGCAGCCGCCTCGTGCTGGCCCATGTCACCCCGGGCGCCCGCGGCCACGATCAGCAGCTCCAGCGCCTCACCCTGGCTCAGCTTGTCACGCTCGACACCGCGGAACAGGTCGATCGCCTTCTCCGGCCGGCCCAGCGCCCGCTCGCAGTCGGCCAGCACGGCCAGGTGCGTCTGCCGCCCCGTCATCCGGTGGTACGTACGGATCTCCGCGATCGCGCTCGCCCAGTCACCCGTCTGGTACGCGGCCAGGCCCACGGCCTCACGGACCACCGCGATGCGCGACGCCAGCCGGCGGGCGGCCAGCGCGTGCTCCAGCGCCTGCTCCGGGTCGTCGTCGATCAGCTGACCGGTCGCGACGAGGTGCCGCGCGACGGTGTCCGCCACCGGCTTGGCCAGCGAGAGCAGCTCGGCACGCACCTCGCTGTCGAGGTCCGCCGCCGTGATGTCGTCGGGCAGCGCGGGACCGGGACGGCCCGTACCCTCGAACTCGCGGGTCTCGGCGCCCTCGGCGGACCGCTCGCGGTCGCCGCCCTCACGGCGCTCGGCGGGGCCGCTGCCGCTACGGAAGCCGCCCTCGCGACGGTCACCGGACGGACGGTCGCGGTCGCCGCCCCGGAAGCCGCCCTCACGACGGTCGCCACCGGGCCGCTCGCGGTCGCCGCCGCTACGGAAACCACCCTCACGGCTGCCGCCGGAACGGTCGCCGTAGCTCGGACGGTCGCCGGTGCGGGAGAACCCGGCACGGTCACCACCCGAACGGAAACCACCCTCGCGGCTGCCGCCCGTGCGGTCGCCGTAGCTCGGACGGTCACCGCCGCTGCGGAAGCCGCCCTCACGACGGTCACCACCGGCACGGTCACGGTCGCCGCCACGGAAGCCGCCTTCACGGCCGCCGCCGGTGCGGTCACGGTCACCACCCCGGAATCCGCCCTCGCGGCTGCCGCCGGTGCGGTCGCCGTAGCTCGGACGGTCACCGCCGCTGCGGAAGCCGCCCTCACGACGGTCACCACCGGCACGGTCACGGTCGCCGCCACGGAAGCCGC
>NZ_JBEZEB010000022.1:133704-134421 GCF_040648615.1 Catellatospora sp. NPDC049111
GCCTTCACGGCCGCCGCCGGTGCGGTCACGGTCGCCGAAGCCTCCGCTGCGGTAGCCGCCACGGTCCTCGGACGGGCGGCGGAAGCCGCCTTCGCGGCGGTCGCCGCCACCGAAACGCTCACGGTCGCCACCACTGCGGAAGCCGCCCTCGCGGCTGCCGCCCGTGCGGTCGCCGTAGCTCGGACGGTCGCCACCGCTGCGGAAACCACCCTCGCGGCTGCCACCGGAACGGTCGCCGTAGCTCGGACGGTCACCGCCACTACGGAAACCGCCCTCACGACGGTCGCCGCCGCTACGGAAGCCGCCGCGGTCGCCACCACGGTCGTCGCCGCCGCGGAAGCCGCCCTCGCGACGGTCGCCGCCGCCGAAGCGCTCACGGTCGCCACCACTGCGGAAGCCGCCCTCGCGACGGTCGCCGCCGGGACGGTCGCCACCGCGGGAGTACCCACCGCGGTCGCCACCCGAACGGAAACCACCCTCACGGCTGCCACCGGAACGGTCGCCGTAGCCGGGACGATCGCCGCCGCTACGGAAGCCGCCCTCGCGGCGGTCACCACCGGCGCGGTCCCGGTCACCACCACGGAAGCCGCCCTCGCGGCTGCCGGAACGGTCGCCGTAGCCCGGACGGTCGCCACCGCGGGAGTACCCACCGCGGTCGCCACCCGAACGGAAACCACCCTCACGGCTGCCACCGGAACGGTCGCCGTAGCCGGGACG